>CAZHLC010000039.1:0-7001 GCA_964532545.1 uncultured Leptospiraceae bacterium
CAGAGTGTTGAGGTAGCGGTTGAAAGTACGGTTCTTATGGTATTTGACCATCTTATGACCATAGGGCAGCCCATAGTAGTGGTGCGACCCACCGGTAAGATATGAGACCATGAATGGTTTATCGCCGTGTTTCTTTTTATGTTTCTTAAGCCACTTTTTTGAGGGCTTCAGCATGACCCGGTCATCATGGCCGAAATAATTTATTTTAGCAAAGCCCGCCGTAGGCAGAACCTCACCGGGGTAGAAGTCTTGATGGCCAATATTGCGCACCAGCCCCTCTCTGTTTTCAAACCACTTTTCTGGTGATTGAAAGTAGGCCGAACGATAACCCTGCTCAGCCAGCAGGCGGGGCAGGCACTTGGCAGGAATGCCGCGCTTATAAGACTCTCTGATCGGAGTCACCGTATTTGGCTCAATGCCGCAGTGAATAGCAACCAGGCTCTTTGAAGTATGGGGAATGATGACAAAGGCTGAATCTGCTACCAGTGAGCTGGCCGCCAGCTCTTTAAGGTAGGGGGTTGTATCGTATTTATCTGTATAAACAGAGGTGGCATTGGCCCGGGTTGACTCTAGTATAATCAGTACCAGGTTAGGTTTCTGTGCTGTGCCCCTATAGTTCAGAGAGGTATCAATGGGGTAGCGAAACAGGTCATCTTCATAATTCACCTGTTTTGATTTGGCTTCAATATAAGACGTAAGAATGTTGAACACTGAGTTCTGGGCGAAAAGAGTATCTTTGCTGGTGAATGGTGGCAACAGTACAAGAGCTGTAAAAACGATGAACAAACCCAGGCTCGAAAACTGCATGCGCGGGCGATGCACATGACGGGGCAGTTTTTCTGAGTACCAGAGAATCAGATTAACCAACCACGGAAACAGGGCCGCAAAAAGGGGCAGGCCGATCAGCAGAGCAGCATTGGTTGTTGAGGTCTCTGAGGCAGCCACATGCTGTACCTGGGCAAAATTGGCCATGGTATATGAAACCATGTGCCAGTTCAGGTGGGCGCCGGTTTTTTGAAAGTAGCCGTGGGCGGTGACCTCAATCAGCGCGATCAGAATAATGGTCAGCTGCATAACGACTATTACCGAAACCTGAATCAGCTTGCGTTTGATGGTCAGCGTGAACAGGGCCAGCGAGACAAAGCCCAGATAGAAAAAAAGATCAGATTTATAAAGGTCGAGAAACCCTACAATATCAACCTGCTGCAGATTATAGATTCTGGTAAACTTCAGCAAAAGAAGAAATATTACCATGGGAATCACCATCGAAATGAAGCCAATGGCGGGGTTTGTTCTTTCTATTCGGGCGGCACTTGTCATATTCTTTAACCGGCCTTACGGCTCAATTCAGTTTGTCTAGTGTAATGTATTTTCTGCATTTTTTGTTATGTCTAGTTTTTATGCATGGTGGGTTTAGTGGTAGACGGGCCATTTTTCATTTCAAAACTGCTGGATATATGACTTATCGAATTGGCTTTTTCGCACTTTTGCTTTTTATGTACAGCTGTGCCCAGGTACCCCGTGGTAACCCCGGCACGGCAGCCGAAGAGTTGACTCAGCAGATGCTCAAGGCTGCGGCCTATGAAAAGTGGCAGAAAGAAACTGCTGCCGTTTCATTCTCTTTCAGGGGCAAACACGATATTTTCTGGGATAAATCACGCAATCTGGTTGAGGTCAAATGGTCGGGCTGGTTTGATGATTACTTTGTGCAGTTCAATAAAAAGACCTTTGCCAGTATTGTGAAAGTTGACGGCAAGGTGATTACTGACCCCAAAGAAAGAAAAGAGCTTACAGAAAAAGCCTATTCGCATTTTATTAATGATACTTTCTGGTTGAACCCTGCCTTTCATATTTTATCGCCTGGCACCAAACGCTCGGTGGTTGAAAACAAAAAACTGCTGGTGACCTATTCGAGCGGTGGGGTAACCCCGGGTGATTCATACCTCTATGAGGTCGACGAGGGCTACCGCATCAAAAACATGAAAATGTGGGTATCGATTATTCCTTTTAAGGGGGTGACGGCCAGCTTTTCTGATTACAAAACCACCGAAACCGGTCTGCCCATCGCAGTCTCACATAGTCTGATGATTTTCAGCATTGATCTTAAAGATCTGAAAACCTACGCTGCGTATCCGCAGAATGAAGACCGGTTTGCCCAGTTGCTTAAGCAGACTCAAGCTTCGCAGTAGGCATTTCACGGCTCACCAGCTCGCTGATCTCTTCTTTAAAAGACCAGTTAGAGGGCAGGGCCCCCGGTTTAATGGGGCCCTCGGCAAGACCCAGTTCATCAAACTTGAAGATGGCCGGCAGCAGACCATCAACTGAGTCATCATCATAAATAAGCCCACTTACAGCTTCATCAACATATTCAGCTGCGCATGATTGGCGGTGGCATATTACCGGACGATGCATAGAAAGTGCTTCAAGCACACTGTGATTGTAGTGGCGAATGTCGGGTACAATCAGGCTGCGACAGCGGGCCATCAAGATGGCACGGTTGGCCGGTGAATTCTTATCTACCAGCTGCACGTTGTCAGGCAGGCCCTGTTTAAAGTTCTTCAGCTGGCTGCCTTCGCCCAGAATGATCAGTTGATCTTTAAGGTAGCCAAAGGTTTTAATCACGGTTTCAATTCCCCTTGCCAGTTCAATTTCATCAACCAGCAGATGGTAATCTTCAACCGGTTCATTGCGGGGGTAGAAGAAGTGTTCATCAGTGGGAAAGTTTAACAGTTCAGCATCAACCTTATATGTTTCTTTCAGAATATTCTTCATACGCTGGCTGCTGGTAACCAGAATATCTACATTATGCAGATATTCGATGTCTCTTTCTCTGAACTGCAGCTGGTCTTCTGATTTGAAACGGTTAAAAAATTTGAAAATAGATTTGCGATTAGCTACCCGGCCAAGGTCTACATGCAGAAAGGGGTAGGGGCCATAAGAAATGCTGATGTGTTTTTGATGAGGCTGTTTATCAAACCAGCGCATGGGCCCGATGGTGTTACTGATTATGAGATCAAATTCGGCCAGGTTGAATTTTTTTAACGCTTTAGGAAACTTCTCGATGTCTTTCCACATTTCGCGCCGTTTGCCGGGCAGGCGTGCATCGTGAATTTGTCGGGCTGCAATATTGGGGGGCAGCAGCTCTATACTGTTGCTGAGTGTGAAAATCTCAGCTTCTTGAAACATCTGGCAGAGTTTTTCGAGCACAAAGAGACGCAGATCAGCTTCAATCATCCAGTCGTGTAGCAGGGCCACCCTCATGCAGGCATTGTCTGAAAAGTGGGGCCGGCCTGTCAAAATCAAATTCCTTGACAGGCTGCATCGCAGACCAGCTCTGCTGGGTATGCCGCGATATGCGCAGATAGACCGCAAAACAAACGAAACAGAGATTTCATTGATGCTGAATCTAGAGGGTGAGGGTAAACTCTCAGGTGAGAACCCCATACCCTTTTTTGAGCATATGCTTTCACACATTGCCAAGTACAGCATGTGTGATATCAACCTTCAGTTAAAGGGTGATATTGAAATCGATTGCCATCACAGTGTCGAAGATACGGCCATTGTGCTGGGCCAGGCCCTGACAAAGGCCCTGGGTGACAAAAAAGGTATATTTCGCTATGGCCATTTCACGTTACCGATGGATGAGGTGCTCACCACAGTGGCCATTGACCTCTCTGGCCGGCCCTATTTTAAGTATTCTGGACCAGACCTGATCAGCATGGGCAAATTCGGCATTTATGATTCTGAACTCACTCTTGAGTTCATGCACAAACTTTCAATTCATGCGGCTATGAACCTGCACATACAGGTACATTACGGGCAGAACCGTCATCACATTCACGAATCTATTTTCAAGGGCCTCGGCCATGCCCTGCGTATGGCTGTAGCCGTTGATGAGGCCCGCGGGGGTGAGATTCCCTCAACTAAAGGTTCTCTGTGAGCAACCCCCTGGTCTGTGAACTCAATTTCGGTATGGGCAATATACGCTCATTGCAGAAGGCCTTTGAACACCTGGGCCAGCCCGTTCAGGTAACTGACCGGGCCGATGATATTATTAAAGCCGATGCCGTGCTTTTGCCCGGTGATGGGGCCTTTGGCAGGGCCATGTCTGAGTTGCAGCGCCTTGAAATGGTTGAAGCTGTACGTGAGTTTCACCAGGCACAGAAGCCTATTCTCGGTATATGTATTGGTTTTCAGCTGCTGTTTGATTCTTCAAACGAATTTGGTTCTCATAAGGGCCTTGGTTTTCTTAACGGTGGGCTGCGCCGCCTTGATGCACCTGGCAAACCTGTACCTCACATGGGGTGGTCAGAAACCCGCTTTGTTAACGCTGGCCGCCTTAATCAGGGCATACCAGAAAAAGTATACTTCTATTATGTGCACAGCTTCTGTGTGCCCGGTGTGCATGATAGTGCCACTGCGGCCAGCAACTATGGTGAAGACTTTACTGCCGTGGTTGAAAAAGATAATCTATTTGGTACCCAGTTTCACCCTGAGAAGTCGCAGCGCTGGGGGCTGAAAATTCTAGAAAACTTTATTTCTATCTTGCGTAATTGATATGAAAATTATACCAGCGATGGATCTTCTAGACGGTTGTGTGGTCAGGCTTCACCAGGGTGACTACGAACAGGTAACCATCTATAATCAAGACCCTCTGAAGCAGGCACTTGAGTTCAAAGAGGCCGGTTTTGACCGACTTCACATTGTTGACTTAAGCGGGGCCCGCAGTGGCTCACCCCAGCATGCTGCAATCGCAGCTGAAATCAAACAGGCTACCGGTTGCTCAATTGAGTTCGGTGGCGGCCTGCGTTCACTGCATGATATTGAGGCACTTGTTGCCGCGGGGCTGGGCGAGAATGACTACTTCATGATTGGTTCACTGCCGTTCAAAAATGCCGCTGAGTTTGATAAGATTGTAGAGAAGTATGCTGCCAATCTGCTTTTGACCGTTGATGTATGGCAGCGTGACATCAGAATTTCGGGTTGGCAAGAAGATACCCGCAAAGACATTTTTACTTTTATCAGTGAATGCCTTGAGCGTGGCCTGAACAGTTATCTGGTAACACAGATTCAGAAAGATGGCACCCTACAGGGCCCTGACTATGAACTGTACGAAGAGCTGCTGCAGCGTTTTGCAAACATCGAATTAATTGCCTCGGGCGGGGTAGGCAGCCTTGAGCACCTTGAGCAGCTGAAGAAAATCAAGGGGCTGTTCGGGGGTATTCTCGGCAAGGCATTCTATGCCGGTAATATCATACTTTCTGACCTCAAATAAAAAACGGGTCTGAACCAAAAATATGCACCCGCAGTTTCTGGCTGGCCGGGTCAAATTCAATTGAGCGCCCGATTTCGCCGCCGGTGTTTTCACCGGTAATTCTGATACCATGCTGGCGCAGAATGTCACGGGCCAGCTTGACATTGAGCAAACCAATATCAGTAATAATACTTTTAACCCGGTGGCTCAAGATGCTGGCGCCTCCGCTGATTTTGGCCAGCAGTTTCTCTGGTGGCAGCCCCCGCCGTCGCATACCCTGAATCTGCTGGGGCAGCAGGTAGCTGCCAAAGCGCATGGGGCGCTTTTCTTTTTCTCTGGTATTCGATGGCTCTGGCAGTAGGTAGTGACTCATGCTGCAGGCCTGCAGCAGGGGTTCAGGTTTCTGGGGATATAAAATGACAGAAACACATGAGCCCAGGGTGGTTTTCAGTTTTTCGCCATGGTCGCTATAACGCAAATCTGATATGCCCACCTGCAACACCGGTTTATCAGGTGATAAATCAGGCTTTTTGATAGCAGACCCCTTCTTTCATTCGCCTTGTTTTAAACTGGGTATCATGTATCTGCAGAGTCTCAGAATGGCCAATCATCAGATAGCCACCATGGTTAAGACTGTTATACATTTTATTAAGAACGCTGTTCTGGGTTTCGCGATCGAAGTAAATCAGCACATTGCGGCAGAAGATCACATCTTGCCCGGGGGGGTAACTGTCTTTCATAAGGTTGAGAAAACGAAAGTTTACCAGACGTTTCAGTGAATCTTTGACTTTCAGCACATCGTGGGCAAATTTGAGGCTTGATTCTTCAGGGCTGATTCGGTTGAAATGACGTTCACGCAGGGTACGGTCAAGCTTGGCAATTTTTCGATCTGCATATTCACCCCTTCTGGCATAGTCGAGCACCTCTTTTGAAATATCTGTGGCCAGAATATTCGCGTAGAAGCGGTGGCGGTGCTGGCGATGATATTGGTCAACTGTAATGGCCAGGTCATAGGGTTCTTCGCCGGTCGAGCAGCCCGCTGACCAGATATGCAGGTGTGATTTATTCTGCCTGGCAAACTCGGTAAAAACATGGCGTTGTAGAATATCAAAGTGATTCGTGCCCCTTCTGAAATAGGTTTCGTTGGTTGAAACGACATCGAGAAAAAAGGGTAGCTCTTGTTTCAGCTGTCGGGGTTGCTGCAGATAAGACCAGTATTCATTAAAAGAATCTAAGGCAAGGGCCTTTAATCTTCTGCGCAACCTGTTCGATAGCAGGGTACGTTTGGTTTCTTTCATCACAATGCCGGTTTTTTCATAGATAAAGCGGGCAAACTTGTCAAAGGTAAGGCGGGTCAGCAGGTGTTGCGGTTCAGGTTCAACTGGCTGTTGTTTTTTTTTGCGGGCCTCTTTGTATTCGGCCAGTTTGCGCATGTTCTCACGTATTTCATCACTGAGTTTTGACATCTTTGAAACAGAGAAGTCGTCTAGTTCTCATCAAGAGAATCGAGCACTTCTTTTCGAATATTACTTAAGCCCAGTTTTTTGAGTTTGCGGTAAAGGTGGGTGCGCTCGATATTGAGGTCATTGGCGGCCCGGGTAATGTTTCCTTTGTTTTTTTCAACAGTGTAGAGAATATAATTTCTTTCAAACTGTTGAATAGCTTCTTTGAGGCTTGAGAATTCGCTGGGTTTCTGCCAGGTGGTGCCCTGAGTTTTCAGAAAGTAGTTCAGAGTGTCAAGATCGAC
>CAZHLC010000039.1:7013-12271 GCA_964532545.1 uncultured Leptospiraceae bacterium
TTGAAAAAAGTGAGATCTTTTCGACCAGTCTTTCAAGCTCGCGCACATTGCCCGGCCAGGCATAGCTCTTCAGCACCATGAAGGCTTCATCAGTGAACTGCAGCGGGGCTATCTGCAGTTCTTTAGCAAACCGACTGGCAAAGTGATTGGTCAGCAGAGGAATATCTTCAATGCGCTCACGCAGCGGCGGAATAGTGAATTCAATTTCGCTCAGTAGGTTCAGCAACTGTTCATTCATATTGTCGTGGGTACGAACTTCTGATAAGGGCAGCCGACTGGTGGTGATGATGCGGTTTTCTGTTGATCTTTTCACCGGGGCAGAGCCATCGACTCTGCTGAACTCACCGTCTTGCAGGCTGGCCAGCAGTTTGCTTTGAATCGCTCTTGGCATACTCTCAACCTGGTTTAATACAACAATACCGGCATTCTCAAGTATGCCGGTAATCTTTTTGGGGTGATGGCCAAACAGCATGGTCTCAAGTTCAGCAGCCGGCAGCGAGCTGCAGTTGACGATTTCAAAGGCGAGGCCCTGCTGGGGGTTTGATAAAAAAACCTGTTTGGCAAAAAGTGATTTTTCAGAGCCGGGTTCGCCAGAGATAAAAATGGTATGGTTGGTCTGCGATATCTTGTTGAGCGAGGCCTGAATCTTTTCGATGGCAGGGTTCTGCGAAATGATTGGTTCGTTTTCGAGAGCCAGATTACGCTCACGCAGAATCTGGCGTCGCATGGCCTGGGCATTAAGGCAGTTGTTGATTGCAGTAACTACCCGCTCGAGTCTGATCGGTTTTTCAATAAAGTCATAGGCACCTTTTTTCAGGGCTTCGATAGCTATTTCAATGGTGCCGTGGCCAGAAATCATCAGCACCGGTAAGCCGGGGTAGCTGATACGAACCTGTTCTAGAATTTCTATACCGTTCTGATTCTGCAACCATACATCGAGAATCAACAGCTCAAAGTCAGAGAGGTCTTGCTGGGTATCAAAGGCCGAAGCTGTTTCAACGTTGTGGCCTTCATCAGTTAGAATTGCCGAGAGAGACTCTTGAATGTCGACTTCATCGTCTATTATAATAATTCTGCTCATACTGTTTCTTTGAATAAAATTTCTACTGTGGCACCCTGATGATACCTGCTTTTTATCTGCAGTTCTGCATTATGATCTGCCAGTATTTTTTTAACAATGGCCAGGCCAAGGCCTTCACCATTCTCTTTGGTACTGAAATTTGCTTTGGTCACATTGGGCAAATCATTTTCGTGAATTCCCAGACCATTGTCAGCGAATTCAAGCTGCAAGCCACCAACTTTGCGGGTTAGAGTTATATCAATTTCGCCTTTGAACCCCGGCTGACTCTTCTTTTTGCTGGCTAGAGATGCTTTCGCATTGTGATACAGATTTAAAAGCACCTGTTTAAGCTGGTCACTGTCTGCGATAATTGCCGATTTCAGCCCCGGGGGGTGTCGCAATTGAAAGGTTATATCTTCGCTATAGTTGTCATCGATAAAGTCTTGAACCAGAGCCAGAAGCGACACTCCCTTTTTTACCGGCACAGGCAGGCGGGCCATCTTTGAAAATGAATCAATAAGCCTTCTAATGGTTTCGACCTGATTCGTAATACTTCTGGTGCTGCTCTGCAGAATACTGCGGTAATTTTCAGGAATTTCATCAGCATACTTATCAAGCTGTTTAATAATGCGCTGAGCCGATAGCTGCATGGGGGTCAGGGGATTTTTAATCTCATGGGCAATTCGCTGTGCTACTTCTTTCCATGCTTCGCTTTTCTGAATCTGGTACTGCTCATCTTTGTATTTTTCAATTTCTTCAACCATCTGTTTAAATGACTGGGCCAGAACTTTCACCTCACCCGGCCCTTTCTTTTCACTTAGACTATCAAGGCGCTGTTTGGTTTCACTGTGCTGGCCGGCCGACATCAACTCAGTGGTCTGGGCCATCGAAATAATGGGGTCGGCCAGCTGTTTTGAAACAAAGTAGGCCATGAGTATAGAAACAATCAACACCAGAATAAAAAGCAGGGCCAGAAAGATGTCAACCGCTGTCTGAATGGGAGCCTGGTAGGTCGTTACCAGCAGATAGTTCTGCAGAAAGTTTTCGCCCCGAATAAAGAGTTCTTTCTCTTTTTCTTCAAGTGGGGTAAAAAACAGAGTGCGCACCGGCCGCTCAGTGTGCAGCACGGCTACAACCTGTGATTCAAGCTGCGGTTTGGTATCGCTTTTAACCTGAACCGGGCGCTCATAAACAAAAAATTCAACGTTGTCACTGGTTGAACGCCGCCGGTAATAGCTGCGGTAATAATTAAAGAGCTGGCGGCCCTCAGCGTTATCAAACTGGTATCGACCATTAATCTGCTGTGTTCTGAAGCACTGGTTCCACCGGCGTTTAAGCCATGCGCAACCCCCCCGTTCATTGGCGAGGGCCACCTCTTTCAGTTTATCTTTATAGATCATGGTGAGCGAATCGCGATGCAGTGTCTTGATCGATGTGAAATCAAGAGAAAGATAATCAGTGAGCCCCCGTTTGATGGTATCTGATGAAAGCAGAAACACCGGTGTCGAGGGCAGCAGAGCTACGATAAGAAATGAAGTCATCAGTCGGTATCTGATGCTGCGGGTGGGTGCAATCATTCCTTTTCTGATGTTGCGCGAGTAATAATAGAAGAAAAGAACCAGACTCAACAGAGGAAAAAAAACGTAAAAGTAGGTATTAATGCGCTGGTAATAGTTGGGCTTATAAACTCTGAAGATCATCAGTTCGGTGACGGCCACAACAATGGCAAAAAGAGCAACAATGGTCAGAATATCGCGCAGGTAATGATTAACAAAACGTTTCGCAGGTTTCTGTGTCATGAGTGATCAGGGCCAGGGAAAGGTGCTTTCTTGCCAACCCAGAGAAAAATCAACCCTGGCCACAAAGCCGCGATAGATCATATCAAGGGGAAAGAAAAGCCTGATAGATTCACCCTTGGCCTTAACAGATATGATATGATCTGACTTCTGCCATTCTTTGGTAGCCAAGTTAAAAGTATGGTTGCTGGCCAGCCCCCAGGCCTGTTCAAACTCAAAAAAAGGAGTGTTCTTGCCATTCTTTGTCACAATGTAGCTTTTATTGGTCTGGCTGTACTTGATGGTTGTCTTGGCCCTGGCACTGGCAAGGTCTTTGTTTACTTTATACCAGGCACCAGAGGCCCGCTCTAATTCGTATTGATAGGTGAGGGTATAGGTTATACCTTTTTGCAGGGCCTGCTCAAGGTCTTTTTTGCCAGGCAAAGCTACCTGAATGTATAGACTGGCTTTATCGTCTTTTTTTTTAACTTCGAATTTTAAACTGGGGTCAGCTGCGCTGAGGGCCGCTGTAAAAAGAAAAAAAACAGAGAAAAAATAGAAAACTATTTCTTATTCTCTGGTTCTTTTTTATCTTCGGGCTTACCACCTTCATTCTGGCCTTCAGCTTGGTTAGTGGTATCTTTTGCAGTGTCACCATCTTTTTTCTCACCCTGACCACCTGTCAGACCGGCTTCGGTCTGGTTCAACTTTTTCTTTACTGCTGAGTCAGAAGTCGATTGGCTCTTAATGTAGGCTAGCCCCAGGGTAATCAGCAGAAAAGCCGCGGCCATAATGCCGGTAATTCGGGTGAGAACATCACCTGAACTTGAGCCAAAGGCTGTCTGGCTGGCGCCACCGCCACCAAACAGGCCCATACCGGCCGAACGGTTTGATTGAACTAAAATGACCAGAATCAACAGAATTGAGACAATAACCAGTATACTGGTAAGTACGACTTCAACTATACCCATGCGGCAGAATTTTGAAAAAAGACAGGGTGTCATCAAGATTTAGTTTATCTACTGCCAACCCCGCGCCGTGCTTGACAGAGGGTACAATTTGTTCAGATTGCTTCGGCTATCTTGAAAACTTATGGAAGAACTGATTAGTAAAATAAACGGCCATGTCTGGGGCCCGCCCCTGATTATTCTGCTGCTTGGCACAGGTCTTTACCTCACTCTAAGGCTTGTGCTTATTCAAATTCGTTATCTCGGCTTTGGTTTTCGCATTGCCCTGGGTCTTGCTGATAAAGAAGATGACAAGAAGGGTAATGATAGCCAGCGAGAGGGTGATATCTCTTATTTTCAGGCCCTGGCGACGGCCCTGAGTGCTACTATCGGCATTGGTAATATCGTCGGGGTGGCCGGCGCTATTCTCGTGGGTGGCCCGGGTGCCCTGTTCTGGATGTGGGTGACAGCCCTTCTGGGCATGGCCACCAAGTACGCTGAGGCTGTGCTGGCGGTACGCTACCGCGAAGCGACCGATAAGGGCTATGCCGGTGGCCCCATGTATTACATTGAGAAAGGCCTTGGCTGGCGGTGGATGGGTGTGATGTTCGCCATCTTTACTCTGATCGCAGCTCTTGGTATTGGTAACCTGGTACAGATCAATGCAGCTGCTGGCGCTCTGGCCAATACTGATATTCAAATACCCCGCGAAGTAACCAGCATCGTAGTCGCCCTGATTATTGGTCTGGTTATTCTCGGTGGTATCAAACGCATTGGTAAAGTGGCCGGTATTCTGGTGCCCGTCATGGGTATCATGTATGTTTGCGGTTGCCTTTTTATTCTTTTAAAATATTACGAACTGGTGCCTAAGGCATTTTCGCTGGTATTCAGCTATGCCTTCAAGCCCCTGCCAGCTGTTTCTGGTACCATTGCGGGCATGTTGCTGGTGACCATACAGCGCGGGGTCGGTCGTGGTTTGTTCTCAAATGAGGCGGGCCTTGGGTCAGCCCCCATTGCCGCAGCATCGGCAAGAACTGATTACCCGGTTAAGCAGGGCCTTGTTTCGATGCTGGGGCCCTTTGTAGATACTATCATTATATGTACCCTTACTGGTATGGTTATCATTGTAGGGGTCGAAGCCTATGGTAGCGGTTTGATTACCCGTATTTTAAAAACTACAGACATTGAAATAGCCTCACAACATGGGCAGTTCAAAAAAGTGGCTGGGGGCATTCAAGACGGTGGTATCTGGTCGGCCATGGCGCTCACCTTTAAAGCCAAGGCAGGGCAGATGCAAGACGTGCTGACCGCCACAGTCTTTTCAGAAGCCATGGGCCCCGTCGGGCGCTGGCTGGTCTCTTTTGGCTTATTTTTCTTTTCAATCTCAACCATTCTTGGTTGGTACTACTACAGCGACCGCGCCTTAATGTATCTGAAGGCTGATAAATATATTTCTGCCTACCGCATTTTATGGAT
>CAZHLC010000040.1:0-12154 GCA_964532545.1 uncultured Leptospiraceae bacterium
GCTCTGTTACGCCAGCTCGAAAAGTCAGGCTAAGAAATCAATATGGCCGTCGGGGGTTTCGCCGTCGGCGGTTTCTATTGCAGGTTTCTGGGTTTCTTCGGCTTTTTCTTCACGTTCGTCTGCCTCATCGTCAGCGCCTTCTTTACCCCCGCTTTCTTCATCGAGGCGTCTTTTCTGATAATCAAGCTCTTGATCTTCGAGACGGTTGCTGTCGGTGGCATCTTTGGTGTCATTGACGCTTTCGTTGGTCTCTTTGCCTTCTTTGAGACTTTTCTGGTCGATCTGTTTCTGCTGCTCAACCTCTTGAGCCATGCGGGCCCCTTCGCGCTGCGACATGCTCATGGTAGCGTTCATGTTTACCTGAAGGTCTAAGGGCCGCACAGACATATTATTTCATACCCGCACGACGGCGCTTACGCCAGTCTTTTTTGTTTTCTTCTGACTCTTCGTAGGGCAGAATCTTGATGTTACCCTTATCTTCAACCAGGGTAACATGCTGGTATTCGTCTTTGAATTTCAGGTGAGCACCGTTGATCTCAACTGTAACCCCGGGAAACAGGGTCTTCTCAACATGAACCTTACCGTTGGTAGCCAGCATATCGATGTATTCTTTCAGCTGATTCTTTTCGTTCTCTGCTTCGACGATGCGCTCTTGCAGCTTTTCTTGCGCTGAAAGCATCTTAACCAGCATTTCTTCTTTCTCATCTGAGAAAGAGTCTTTGTGAGTATTCTTCTGCACTGTCAGGGTTCTGATGTTCTGTTCAATCTTAACCAGTTTTTCTTGTGCGTTCTCTTGAATCTGATCAATCTGGTTAATCTGCTGTAGAATTTTGGGGTTGGTGCCTACCACGATCTTGGTATCGGCACCGGCCGCTGAGCCCAGCTGTTTACATCTGACTTCTTCACCGGCCATCAGTTCGCCACCCACAATCTGGGCGCGTTTACCATTACATACCACCTTACCCCCGGCATCGACTTTAGAGTGCATGATGGCCTCTGAAACGATAATATCTTTACCAACACTCACATTGGCACTCTGTACGAACTTACTGTAAACGCTACCCGTGGTTGATTCAATAGACCCGTCATCGCGGCCCTGAACACCCTGACGTATAATGATATCGCCCTCTGCTTCGAGGTGGGCTTTCTGTACGTTACCGCCCACTTCGATGTTGCCAGCGGCCTTGACCTGCATATTGTCAGTGACAGAGCCCCGTACCTGCACCGAGCCAAGAAACATGATGTTACCTGTATCAAGGCCAACGTCGCCGCCCACTGTATAAACTTCTTCAACAGTGAGGCGCCCACCGGTAAACACGGCCTGGCCATTACGTTCAGCAATCAGGTTGCGGCCATCGCCTGAGAGTATGGTACCCTTTCCGGGTTTGATGTCGATGGGTTTACCGTCTTTTGCGGGTAAAATGCGGTTGGTTACAGTACGGCCCGATACACCCTTTTCTTCAGGAATAAGCTCGGCCAGAATCTGCCCCTGCACAACATTCTCAACCAGGTCTTTGGCCAGAAAGTCTACCCGGCCACTTTCATCTTCTTTGAATTCAACTGTTTTATCAATACGAACTTTGTAGTCTACGTGGGCATCTTCACCATCTTTTGGTTTCTGGCCCAGGGCAGCATCAATGGGCTGCCCGTAGCGATCATCATCAAGGGCTTTCTCGATTTCTTCTTCTTGAAAACCAAAAACAACATTAGAGGCCTTCAGGGCCCTGACTACATCTTCAACCTTGAGATGTCGCCCACCAGGCCTTGGGGGTGAAACTGAAACTACCGCCGACATTTCATCGGCCGCCACCTCAACAGCCAGGGTTGAATCGGCTTCAGGTTTCGGAACCCACTCGCCAATCTTAACCATCTGGTCACTGTTGGCCTTGGCGGCTTTTTCAACCAGGGCTTTGTCGTAGCGCAGCACCCCGGCTTTTTTAATTTTGTCTTCGATAGTAAAAACGGTTACCGCTTTGCCAGCACCCTTGGGTGCAATAAGTTTCACAAAAATTCCGTCTTTGTAAACGCGAATAACGGCCTTGCCGTCTTGCGAGACCTCAATTTCAGCACTGTCTTCGCCGTCGCCGGTGGCCGCACCACCACCCTCGAGTGAAACATTCAGATCTTCGAGGTCAGACCAGCGGTTGTCTTCGGCCATTTTTCTGACCACAACCTTGTAGGGCAGGCGGCCCACGCCCATGATGCCCTTACTGCCTTTCTCAACAATTTCATAGTCAAGGTGACTGAGGTCGACCTGCAGCTCATGTGCAGCCATTTCGAGTGCCTGTTGCAGCGAATCTGCAAACACCTCGACTTCTGAGGGTAATGCACTTTCGTCAACCTCACTTTCGAGATCATCTTCAAGCTCAAGTGCGAGCAGGTTCTTTTTCAGGCGGGCGTTTCCCATAGTCAATTACCAGTATATGGTATTATCGTCAAAATTTCCAGCAAATTGCAGGGTGAGGGGGGTGAAAATGGCCCTACCGGGCCATTATATGCGAATAGCGGGGCTGAGGCAGGGGCCAGCCCCTGTGGGTTTATTCAGTAACTTTGATGGTTATAGTTGCTGAAAGCTTTTCGCCGTAAGAGCGGTGGGCCCCATCGGCAAACTGCAGGGTCAGCTTGTTTTCGCCCGGGTCTAGTTTCAACTCGGTCTCAGTCTGGCCCTTGCCAAAGTGTCTATGAGTTTCATCAGCGGGAATTACTGTGCCGGCGGCAATTGAGTCACCATTAATAATAATGTGGTGATGGCCGGTGCCTTCAACAACTTCGCCGGCGGGCTTTACCTTTATGCCTTCTACCCCCATCTTGATTTTTACCGGGCTTTTTACTTCAGCACCATTAGCAGGTGCAACGAAGAAAACGCGCTGCTTTGCCTGTTTTTTACATGAGCTTAGCCCCAGTAACAGGGCGGGAATTGTAATAGTAAGTAAGACTTTTTTGAGCATGATAGATCCTTCTTAAAATTTAATAGATTCAAGTAGTGTTAAAAGCAGCTTAACCTGCGCCTGTCAATGAAATTACCTTGACCCGCAGGTATTTGAAGTCAGCCTCAACCCTCACCATTATAGCTATGACAATTGAACAAGCCCAGAAAAAAGTCGATGATTGGATAAATTCTTTCGGTGTACGTTATTTTAACGAGATGACGAACACGCTGATTCTTGCCGAAGAAGTGGGCGAGTTGGCCCGTATTATGGCGGTCAAATACGGTGAAAAATCAGCCAAAGAGGGGCAGCAGTTAGATCTTGCAGGTGAAATGGCAGACATTCTTTTTGTGCTGCTTGCTCTGGCTAACCAGACAGGTGTCGATTTAACGGCCTCGTTTGAAAAAATGCTGGCTGACAAGGCGGTGCGTGACAAAGACCGCCATCAGGCTAATCAAAAGCTGCAAGACTAGTCTTGTTTAAAAAGCACTTCTTTGAGTTTCTGTACTTTTTCGTTATGGGGTTTGAGATATTCAAGGGCCGAATATATGTTGCGGGCTTCATCAAGGCGGCCCATTTTCAGATGCACTCTGATCAGGTTATAAAGGGCCGCCGGGTTTTCGCTGCGTAGACTCAGTGACCTTTTGAGCTCATCGTGGGCTTTCTGGTAATTGCCCAGCTTATAGGCACAATAGGCCAGTATGGTAAACGAATCGGCGTTGTATGGGTTGAGAATGTTGTACTGGTAGAGGTAATCAATGGCTTCTTTGTATGAGCCGCTCAGGGCCAGATATTTACCCAGCATGTAGAGGGTTGAAGTGTGGCGGGGAAAAATCGAGGTCGCGTGTTTAAGCCTCTCGCAGGCCTTCGAATAGTTTCTGGCGTTGTAGAAGGTGCGGGCCTGTTTAAGACACTCGTTAAACTCATCTTGCCTCTCAGAGAGCATGATGGTAATCATGGTCAGGTCGTCAGTGCGCTCGGTACCAAGGGTAAAGGCCTCATACTCTTGCATAACTTTTTCTGATGACTGCTGAACATCGAGGCCCTTGGTGCGCTTAATGGCCTCAATCACCCGCGGCTCATCAAAAACCTCAGTGCCTGCCGCATTTTTTGATTCGACCAGCCCATCTGTGAAGATAAACACCTTATCGCCGGGTTCAAGATGAGTACTCTGATCAAAGAACAGCTCATTAGCATCAGGAAACATTCCCAGCATGGTGCCTGACCCGGGTAACTTTTCAACTTCACCTGTTCTGGCCCGGTAGAGCAGGGGGCTGGGGGCGGCAGCCACGCTGTACATGATGTTGTAATTATCATGTAAGATAAGGTAAAATGCCGTGAGATAGCCCTCGCGCTTGACATGATTGAGAATATCAAGGTTCACCTTGCTCAGAACTTCGGCCGGTGAATCAAGTCGGTGGTTATTAAAAGACAGTTTTGCAATGGCACTGATTAACGCAGCAGGAACCCCATGCCCTGACACATCGCCCACCAGCACAGCCAGCTTGTTTGAGCCCATGCTCAGGTAATCATAGAAATCGCCTGAAACCTCTGTCAGAGGGTAAAACTTTACCCAGAATTGCAGCCCCTTCCAGTCGGGTATTCTCTGCGGCACAAAACCCTTCTGAATATTACGGGCCATCTTGAGCTCTTTCTTATTCAGGCGAATTTCTTTTTCGAGTTCATTATTGGCCATGTTTAGATAATCAACGGCTGTCAACAGATCACGTTTATCGCGTAGCAGATCTTGAGTTCTTTTCAGAACCTCATCAACAAAGACGTTCTGGCTCTCACCGCTGGCTGTAGCGGCATCAAAAAGCTGGCTGGCCTTTTTACCCTCGGCTAGATGAAAACCAAATCGAAGCTGGCCACTGTTAAACCTGGTGTCGCTGACGATTTGCTCGAGGCCCTCGGCCCCGGCCATATTGCGTCGGGGCAGTGGCGAATTTGACAGGCGTAAATCAACGTTGTCGAGTTTGAAATACTTCAAAAAGCCCGAGAGTAGCCCGCTTAGAAAAAGGGTATCAATCTCATTGTAGGGCACATGATCGCGGTATTTGATTGATACGTAGAAAACCTGATTCTTTTCTTCTACAAAGGCGTAGGCATGTGTGAGAAAAAAAGCCGTCAGCGAAGGAATGCGATAGAAAATTTCACGCACAGTAATGCGGTGGGGCAGGCTCATAAAAAAGACATTTGAAAGTGAAATGAAAACCTCTTGGCCGGCATGATATACAAGATGCCAGCTGCCATGTTCTTCACAGAGAGTGTTGATTAATTTAATCTCTTCAGGGGCCGGCAGCCAGGGTCTTTCGTCTGTCTGGCGGCAGATTAACTGTAGAACAGGTGAAAGGTTTTCAATTGATGAGGCAACTTCGTTCGTGCCTACTGCTTCTTGCAGCGCTTCGATAAAGATTTTGAGCCTGACCGATTTTACATCGTTGGCAATTTCGGCCCTTTCTGGTTTCGGTACTATTACATCTGTGTCTTTGCCGGCCATAACCTGATCATGGTTTCAGTTTCAGATTAAACTCGGTTGAGATTACATTGCGAGAAGTATAAGACTGAATATTGATATTCTTCATATTCTGAAAAATTGGCAGGTAACCCCTTAATACGGCGGCCAGTGAGCTGTTATTAAGGTACCTGACAATGGTTTCAATGTTCAGGTAGAAAACAGAATTTGTGTTATCAAGCTCGCTGATGCTTAATTTGAAAAGTCTCTGCAGTACAGTTTCGCTGCTTTTAATCAGAGCCTTGGCCAGGTAGCTTCGTGAGGTAGTGAGAATAACCTCATCTTTGCCGATGTAAACAAACAACGATTCGGTTTTAAGCGGTTTTTTCTCTTTGCGGGGGCGATCACGACGGCGTGGTTTTTTACCGAAAAAGCCGCCCTTTACTTTGATCGTCCATAAATCGCCGCCACGGTAGCGGGTTTTCGTCATGGTCACGTTTTTATTTTTAAGAGTTTTCTCTTTTACTTTCTGCATCATAGTGCTGTACTTTTCGCGAAACTCAGGTTTAATGCCAGCGGCTAGATAAGCCTCCCACCTGGCGACGTTGCCCAGGTCAATTTCGGCTGGTATGTCACCAATAAGAAATGAGTAGGTGCCGGTTAAGCCAGCAATAATATCATTTTCAAGATGCAGGCCGGTATTCTGTACAAACTCTTGATTACTTTTTTCGATCTGGCGGGCTGCGTTCTGGTCGGCCTGTTTCATGACTTCGATGTACTTGCCGATTGAGAACTTGAGAAATGTATAAACAATGGGTGAACCAGAAAAGTAGTCAATTGACAGAGGTTTAGATTTCACTTTGAGCATCTGCGGCAGATACTTGGTCATATCTTGCAGGTACCCGTCTTTATAAACGTAGTCAACAGTGAACGAAAGATCAGTTCTGGTTAATATCAGAAAGCCACCGATTGATCTGATGTTTTCTTGCATTTCTTTTACCAGAATAGTTTCTTGATTCAAAGGCATACCCAGTCGGTAAGATAATGAGCGCATTGAGGCTCTGGTAAGCTCATTAATGGCTGTGGGGTTCACCACATACATGCCAATCATATCAGAACGAGAGGCTTTACGTGGGTAGCTCTGCTTCATAGCCTTATAAAAATCAGATTCAGCCAGACTGTTTTCATCTTTTTTGACTGAATCGCGGGCTACATTTTCTTTGTTCGAGACCGTAACGAAGTTTTCACCCCTGGCCAGATACACACTTGAATTCTTTTTATAGAGAAAGAGTTTGCCAGCTTCAATCTCACGAATCTCTGCTATGCGGGCGTTGGGTTTTTTACCGCTCTTTTTGGCTTCTTTTTCAAGCAGGGTTTTAATGGTGTTGTACAGTTTGCCTGCATCTTTGGCGGGCAGGTAAATTATGATTCTTTCTTCTCGGCCCTGCTCACCCTGTTTGGCGCCAATTGAAACGGCCATGGGAGCGCCATTGTCGAAACCAGCTCTGGCCAGCGAGGTCTCATTAAATAAATTGATACCAATTTCTTGCTGAGTTTTTTCACCCAGCTGTTCGAGCATATCTTGTGCGCCCTGGGGCTGGGGAATTTTAAGGTTCTGGTAGAACTTACGAACATTACGCAGCACCTGTGAATAGCGGGCTGATTCAATGTAAACCATGGTGTCAGCCGATGCATACGAAGCAGGATTAAAGGCACTCAGCGACTGGCCAAACAGGGCAGTACCTAGAGCCATTAATAAGAATGTATTAAGTTTCTTTAGCACAAGAGTTATCTCCAAATTAATAAAGGTAGGAATTACCGGTTAAGATGTATTATCCAAAGCACACAAGTAAATGTTATTGGCAAGCATTTAAAATGGGTCAGCAGATGTGACCAGCAGAAGGCAGTTCTTACCATAATCATAGATTCGTGATTCTTCTTTGAACTGTCTGGCCGCAAATTTTGGTGCCTGTACCAGCATCAAAGCCGACCCGAAGGTCAGCTCACTTAAATGAGTTCTGAAAGTCTGTAGCAGGCGTTTATACGTTAACGTATCTTCATAGGTATAGGGTGGGTCGGCAAAAATAATCAGGTTTGTATCTGCTGGTTTCACTGTGCCGGGCTCAAGTCGGGGTGGCAATTCTGTCATGGCCCGCCCCAGAATCTTCAAGGCATTGCCACGGTAAAACGAAGCCCGGGCCTGCAGGTCGATGTCGCGCAGAAACTTTTTGCCTGCTTCAAGACGCTCAGCTGCGACATCGCAGAAAACTGTGTGAAGGGCACCGCGACTGATGGCTTCGAAACCCATCTGGCATGAACCGGCAAACAGATCATAAAAGATCATATTGCCGTAAGAAGGGTGGCGGCTTTCAATGATGTTGAAAACAGCCTCTTTCAATTTCTGCGGGGTAACGTAGCTCTTGCCCTTGATGGGCCTGGGTGAGGGTAAACTTTTATGGCGCAGAGAGCCGGCAAGAATACGGGCTGTTGACTTCTTTTTAGTCAAAGACTTCAGGCCTTCTTGGTGCGCGGCGGCAGTGAATACTTACGTATTTTGTCATAGAGGGTTTTTCTGGTAATGCCAAGAATACGGGCTGCCTTTGAATAGTTATGGTTGTGGTTGGCTAACACCTGCTTAATATACTGACGTTCGAGCTCTTGAATGGTTGGTTCAATGAAGCCAGGGCTGAACAGACCTGGTTGGGCAATGCTGTTGTTTTCACGAAGAAACAACTGCCCGGGAATACTCTCGAGTTCTTTTTTTTCAAGCTGGCTGCTGCGCTTTTTTTCAAAAATTGCCAGCGTCTCAATTGATAACTTCTTCTGTTTGTTGGTAAAGGCCAGCAGATCAGACAAAAAACCATAGAGCTGGCCTGTGCCACCGGGCCATGAACGGTTAGCCAGTTTCATCTTAAGGCTGTTATCAAGCTCAAAGGTTGTTTTGAACTGGCGGTTGTACCAGAGGCAGAAATCATCGACGATCAGGGGTATATCTGCCCGGCGCTGGTTTAATTGGGGTAGGTGAATGGGAAAAAACTTTATGTGATAAAACAGATCTTGTCTGAACAGGCCCTGATCGACTTTTTTTTCGAGAGCCACGCTGCTGTCAAACACCAGTGAACACTTAACCTTGAGCCTTTTGCGTTCACCCAGGCGCGAAAACTCTTGTTCTTCAAGAGCCCGCAGTAGCTTAGCCTGAATTTCCCATGAAAGTTCATCAATGGCCGAGAGGTGCAGGGTGCCATCGGCGGCCTGTTCAAGGGCCCCGCGACCTGAACCCAGCTGCGAGGGTATGGTGTCTTTTTTAAAGCCAAACAGGCGGGCCTCTTGCAAATGGCCGGCAATCTTGCGCAGATCAATACTGATAAACGGTTTTTTATCACTATGTCTTACCAGGTGAATATACTGGGCCAATTGTTCTTTTTCTTCGCCCGGGGGGCAGAGCAGTAGTACCGGTCGCTCTTGTGCGGCGGCCTGGTTGGCCCGCTTCATGTTTTCAACGGCCGCCGATGATTTGGTAATCAGAAATGACCATGGTTCACCAGGCACCGCTGGCACTGGTTTCTTTGGCTGGCCTGCTTTAAGGGCGCCTGTTAAGGCCTGGTTTTCATGGGCCAGCAGATGGGCGGCTCTTTTGAAACGCAGAGCTTTGATATTTCTTTCAATAAAGAGGTTCAGAGCCTGATGAGGCTCTTGCCGATGTTCATTGTACCAGAAAATGTCTTCGACGTGAAAACGTTTGGCCAGCTTATGCAGATCGGCATTCTGCTGGTAAACTGACGGGGCCAGCAACAAGACTGACAGCTCACCGCCTGCGAGGTCTTTCTGGGCTGACAGGTGTTTCAACCAGGTGCCCTTCAAAATACGGGCGTTGCTGACATCGACTATGAGCAGATCGACCTTGTTTTTACTCAGGCTGCGCAGGCCATCTTTCAGGGTACCATAGGTTAGAATATTAGCGCGGCTCTGCCAATCGCTTTTCAACCATTTTTTCAGTTCGGTATTGGGGCTTACCAGTTCGACGCCAACCACGGGCTGTACGAATCGTGCGAATTATTCGCCTGTCAAGACCAATCTGGCTTTTTTGAAGTTGTTTATTCAATTTAACAGGGGTCTAATGGTTAATACTTTACAAATTGTGACAAGTCAGGGCTGTGGAAGGCAGAACAATCTCATGTCATTTGGTAATAAAAACGGGGTAGAAGAAGACGAAGAGCTTGAGCAGCAAGAAGAGGCTGCTCAAGAAGAGACTGAAGTCGATACTGAAAACCTCGATCAAGACGGGGTGAAAGAGAAAGTAGAGGCTCTTGATGAGCTGACACCCCCCGATGACGACGAAAAAGAAGAGAAGGGCAAAGGCGGTAAGAAAAAAACCAGCCCGGTTTTTGAGGTAAAGAAAACCAAGGGCCCTTTCACTGAATCAAGTATTCAATGGTATCTTGAAGAAATTAATAAGATTCCGCTGCTGAGCCGCGAAGAAGAAGACACTCTGGCCCGTGCGGCCATCGCCGGCGAAGAAGAAGCCAAAAACAGGCTGGTTGTTTCAAATCTGCGCTTTGTAGTGCAGGTAGCAAAAAAATACCAGAAATATGGTATCAGCCTGCTCGACCTCATCAATGAGGGCAATACCGGCTTGATCAAAGCAGCCGAACGTTTTGACCCAGATATGGGCTATCATTTTATCAGCTACGCCGTATGGTGGATCAGGCAGGCCATCATACTGGCCATTAACCAGAAAGCCTCAATGATTCGTCTGCCCATGAATCGAACCATTGACCTGAACCGCATTGAAAAAATTACCAAAGAGTTAGAAAACGAACTGGGTTATGAGCCCAGCATCTCTCAGGTGGCTGAGCGCCTCGACATGCCAGAAGATGAAGTCAAATGGCTGAAGCAGATTTCTTATGACTATGTTTCTCTTGATGCCCCTTTGACCAATGAATCTGAAAGCACCCAGATGACCACGGTCGAAGATGAAAAGTATGATTCGCCTGAAAATATCGCCATGGGCCATGCCCTGAAAGATGCCATCAATACCATACTCAACCAGTTGACCGAAGCCGAGCGCCAGATTATTGAATACCGTTTTGGTCTTAATGGCAAGCCCCGGCTCTCACTTACCCAGGCCGGCAAAAAGTTCAATCTATCAAAAGAGCGAGTAAGGCAGATTGAAAAGAAAACCCTGCTCAAGCTGCAGAAATCAGGTAAGAAAAAGCAGTTAGAAGACTTTCTTCACCCTGATCGCTCATAGGTCAGCCGCAAAACATGCAAACTGCCATTCTGGTTCACAGCAATCGCTGGCGGTTTATCTTCTTTTGGCCCCTGAAAGTTGCTTTTCTGCTGTGGTTTTTAGGGCTCGTGGGGTTGACCACGGCTGGTGCCATTATCTATTTCTGGCCCCACCCAATAGAGCGCAAGCTCAGCACCCAGAAGTTTGAGAGCCGTATCAGAGAAATCAAGTCGCTCAAGCTGGCCGAGGCTAAACCATATATGTGGCGCAGCAATATGCAGTGTAAAGAGCAGGGCTCTGATTGCCTGGTTCTTTTTCTGGCCTTTGCCGGCAAACAACGGGCCGGCACACATTATTTTGAAAAAAATGAGCAACTGGCCGGGCCCTGTCGCCTCTGCCATTTTAAAGAAAACCGGGCCATCTGGCAGAGCGAAATACCTGCCCATCTGCGCCAAGAGACCCTGCTTGAACGTATCAAATCAAAAGATGCCTTGTTTTACCTGGCGGCTGCGGCCGCTGTTTATCTGCTGTTTTTTCTTGTATATCTGCTGTTGCGCCTCTTTCTCGGGGGGGCGGTACTGGCCTTTGTCTGTTTAGGTAGTAAAGACGCACATATATCCCCCCTGAAAAAAAAGGCACTTTCAAAGCATTTTCTTTATGCTGAAATTGGCCCAAATGTGCTGCGGGGCTATATGCCAGCCAGGCGTTTGAAAAGCTGGTGTAAATTGTTCTTTACGAGTGAGAATACCTTTCTGCATGGGAATTTTGCTGCTGCTACACTTGTATATAAAAGAAGAAACTTTTCGCAGGTGTCTTTTGAAGGTCTGAGAATGACTCAGGGGCTGGCCAATAAAATGAAACCCGGTGTTTTTATAGCAGCAGAAGAGCTGAATGAGTCGATAGAAAAGAGCGGTATGAGCAGAGTGAATTATGACCCGGTCTACAAGTCACGTGACCAGGTGATTCGTTTTCACTCTTACCATATTGATTTAAGGGGGGCCTTCGATGGCTGAAACCAAAAAGAAGACTGCCAAGAAGAAAACCAAAAAGGCAACCAAAACGCTGATTATTGTCGAGTCACCGACAAAGACTAAAAGTATCTCAAAATTTCTGGGCAAAAGATACCGCATTGAGTCTTCAAAAGGGCATCTTATAGATTTACCCAAAAGTACCATGGGTATTGACATTGATAATAATTTTGAACCCCGCTATATTACCATCAGAGGCAAGGGCAAAACTCTCTCTGAATTAAAAAAGGCCGCCCGCAATGCCAAAGAAGTGTTGTTGGCTACTGACCCCGACCGTGAGGGTGAGGCAATCAGCTGGCACCTGCAGCGGGCCCTCGGTGATTTTAACAGCAATATAAAACGTATCGAATTTAATGAAATTACCGAAGAATCAGTGGTCAAGGCCGTGGCTGAGCCCCGGCCCATTGATGAAAAACGGGTTAACTCACAACAGGCGCGGCGTCTGCTCGACCGCCTGGTGGGTTACAGCATTTCACCGGTTCTGCAAGAAAAGTTTGGCTCAAAACGTTTTTCA
>CAZHLC010000041.1:0-12150 GCA_964532545.1 uncultured Leptospiraceae bacterium
TTTCAGAGTACCGTACCATTTCTGTTCGCGGTATTCGCCCACAGACGGGCCAGTGATTTCACCCATGAGACCAGCTTCTTCAAAGACTTCTTTAAGCGCTGATTCGCTGGCTTTGAGGGTCGGTTCAATAAAACCTTTAGGAATGATCCACCTTTTGCGTTTGCGCGAAGTAATCAGAGCTACTTCAAAGATGCCGCCTTGAACCCGAAATGGAATTGCGCCCGATTGATATAGAGGTTTTGCCATAGTAATACCCCAATCAATGCCCCCGACATAGCACCCTCTTTGTCTATGCTAGAATAACTGTCAATGTCAAGGGGTTTTTAATGAATAGCTTCTGGGGCTGTACTGCAGCCAGAGCTCTTCGCTGATCTGGTTTGATTCAGCAATCTTCCTGTACACATCAACACTGCGCCGGGCTGTACGTTTGAAGTTATTGTCATAGTTTACTTTGAATAAGCCAAACCGGGCCGTGAAGCCCTCGGCCCATTCGAAATTATCTATAAGGCTCCAGTGCATGTAGCCTCTGATGTCGGCCCCATGGTGCTTCATAACGTTATAAATTTCTTTCACATGAGTAACCAGAAAGCTCTGTCGCCGAAGGTCATCAAGCGGTGCATCAGCCATACCGTTCTCAAGTACGAAGATAGGTTTGTTATATTTCTTATGAGCGGCCAGCAACACCTGAGAGAAACCATAGGGATATATGGCCCAGTCGAGATCGTTTTTGATTTCATTAGATTTGTCTTTGTCGTGAAATATAATCTGGGGCTGGGTTATATTGCTTATATCTGATTTTACATAGAAGCGGCCGTAGTAGTTGATGCCCACATAATCTTGTGTATCTTTAAGGCCGGGTATTTCTTCATCTACATCGGTATTCAGTAGTTTCAGTCGGCCTGTATGCATTGCGTCTAAAAAATCCCAGATAAAGGCCTGCTCAACAGCCGCTGCAGATAACCGATCAAGAATGGCCCAATTACGCATGGGTTCAAAGGCCCTGGTGTGCTTGGTAATGCCTACGCTCATGGCAATGTTATTCTTTTTACCATATTCATGAATCAGCCTGTAAGCCAGGGCATGGGCCTGCAGCAGCTTCTTGATTACCGGGGCTACATCTTTCACGTCTTTGCGCTGCTCAAGCGGCGGAAACACCCCCTCCATATATCCGTTAAAAACAAACACCATGGGTTCGTTGAGGGTACACCAGTTAACAATTTCACTGCCAAAGTTATCGAGCAGGGCCCGCACGTAGGTTTCAAAGTGTTCGAGTGCGTCTTCACGCTCCCACCCTTTTTTGCCGTTGAGTTCTTTCCAGAACCATTGGGGTGATGAGAAATGAAACAGAGTGGCGAAGGGGGTCAGCTGATTCTTTTTCAAAGAAGCCAGCATTTTGCGGTAGTAGGCCACCCCGGCCCGAGTGGGCTTTTTACTGTTGGCCGGAAACAACCTCGACCAGGCAAATGAAAACCTGAAGGCATTATTACCCATGGCCCGCGCATTGGCAAAGTCTTGATCATACATGGCATCAAAGTTTACTTTTAAACGGCGTATACGTTCGCTGAATTTATCGTGGCTATTGATGTGGCCGGGCACAGCATAACCGGGTCTTGGGTCTGTTTTGGTTTTCTTTTCGCTGATTACTGAATTTTCAAAAGCTGTCCAGTCGCTGGGTGACTGTGACTCAACATGCTGTGATGCCACTGCTGTTCCCCAGTAAAAACCTTTGGGAAATTTATAGGGGCCAACATCATTGTAGTCAGAGACCCAGCGATCGAGGCGAATTTTGCCAGTAAGAGGAACAAACAACAAGACAAGTAAAACTATTAAAATGACTAAACCAATTTTCTTCAGCATGGGCCTTACCTGGCATGCTGACTGCGCTGAGCAAGAAAATTATTATTTAAAGACTACCGTCTTGTTTCTGACGGTGAAACCTTTGAAGACCAGCTTCAGAGCACGCCAATAGCTGTCGTGTTCAATCTTAATGATCTTTTTGGCGAGAGACTCATCAGTATCTTCGGGGTCTACCGCAACCGCCTTCTGCAGAATAATGGGGCCAGTATCAACACCCTCATCGACCAGATGAATCGTACAGCCACTGACCTTGACCCCGGCCTCAACGGCCTGCTTCTGAGCATCAAGACCGGGAAATGACGGCAACAATGACGGGTGAATATTCACAATGCGGTGCTTAAAGGCAGCCAGCATGGGCTTGCCCAGAATTCGCATATAACCGGCGCAGATGACCCATTCAACATCGTTCTCTTTCAACAGGGCCACCAGACGTTCTTCATAATCTTTCTTGCTGGCAAAAGACTTAGGTGAAAAGGTTTCGGTTTCGACCCCGAAGTCTTTCGCCCGCTGCAAGCCGGCGGCCTTTGACTTGTTACTGAAAACCAATACCGGGTTGGCTTTAAGCTGTTTGCCTTTGATGGCCCGTAAAATGGCCATCATGTTGCTGCCACGACCTGAGATCAGAAAGGCAACCCGGGGTGCTTTGTTCTTGAAGAACATGATGCCCTTTCATAGAAAAGGGCCAGACTGAAAAACCAAATTTACAGAACTTGCTGTTTGCTGGCCTGTACGCTGCAGAAACCATCTTTGAATGAGCAGTAGTAGAGCCTTGACTCAAGAATGTAGTCGCCCTTGCTGAAATCTTGCTGGCGAAAGATCAATGAGTTAACCCGCGAAAAATACTTTTTATCTTCTTTGGCTGTTTTGCCTCTGAAGCGGGTGACCGTACCAACATGTTTGCCAAACAGCCTGACTTTCTCTTTTACTGTTTTAGCTTTGTGATGGCCTGGTTTCAGCTTATAGAGAATCACTTTATTGGGTGCCTTCTTCTGCACACCATAACCTTTTTTCGGAAAAAGGTTCACCATAACCTGTTTGTTGCTGCGAAAAGCCTCGACCTTAACAACTTTCTCGCCGCCAAAGTTCCACTGGGCCAGTGCCATGACCGGCATCAGCAGTAAAAGAGGTACAATCTTCTTCATTTCGCTCAGTATATTTAAGTTCATTGCTCTAGTCTACTTTTTTCTCTCTAACCTTTAGACGCCCGGGGTATCTTTTTCTGCCCCTTGAATTTTCAAAAATGCGACATAACCAGACGCAAAAAAAACCGAACAAAAAAGCCGTTGCAGCGTTACCTGGTTTAATTACAGACCGTGCTCTTCAAACAGACTGACAGTGCAGTTCTGCCTTTTTCACAAGATGAGATGTTTTCGCTTTTGGCTGATTTTGCAGGCTATCACAAATGGTGGCCCCGTCGCTTCAGAGTCAAATACCTCAGCGAAAAATCTATTCTCTTGATCAGGCCCTACCCGCTGGTAAAAATTGGAATGTTGATCGAAGAGGTCAACAGACCTGAAAAGATTAAGATCGAATATACCCAGACAACCCATACTGGCTGGGGTGAATGGCAACTGAAAAAGGTAGAGGGCGGCACAAAGCTATCTTACCAGATGCAGGTAGAACCCCGCTTTAAAATATTCTATCTGCCTTATCGAGTAGCCTTTGCACTGAACATTCACGGGGGTCATATGAAACAGATCTTCACTGCCCTCAAAAAACATTTAAAACAGAATAGTCGCTAGTTGAGGTTTTTCAGCACGGCTACGGTAACTCTTCGAAACCAATGCGCCAGAGGGCCCAGCCACGAACACCTAGATGCTGGGCCAGTTTTACCAACCTGTGGTGCATTTTATAATCCATCAAATATGCAATCTTACCGGGTCTTGTTAATTTCAGCATACCTGAATCGTGGCGCATGCAGCGGTGGTTGGTGCAGAGTTGTTTAGTCGCCCGCTGTGAGAGGGCCCGGGGCCTGGTCTTTGGTGGCTGCCACTCATAGCCATAGCCCGGTATACCCAACCAGATGCGCTCAGCGCTGATATGCTTTAAACCTTCTCTGATATTCTTCTCGACCCAGCCAA
Organism: uncultured Leptospiraceae bacterium; assembly: GCA_964532545.1. Taxonomy (GTDB): domain Bacteria; phylum Spirochaetota; class Leptospiria; order Turneriellales; family CAZHLC01; genus CAZHLC01. The sequence continues at coordinate 3,939 of CAZHLC010000041.1, forward strand.
GGTGTGTTACCGGCCCGGGCTTTTTTTTATGATAATCGTAGGTCATGTACATGACCTCATCGATTACATCTTTGAGATCTTTTACATCATGAAAGGCAGCTTCGTCGGGCCTGCCGTAAAATGGCGGAAACGCCGCGATGCTGAGAGTTTTATCTTTCATGACCTTTTTAAGCTCACCAAGAAAAAGTTTGAAGTTCGGCCGATGCTTATCTGTTAAATACTCAAAATCAATATGCATGCCGTCGTAGTTTCGCTGCTGCATAAGGGCTGAAAGCTTTGCAATAGCCCTGCTTCGAGCTGTTGCATCGGCCAGCATATTTGCACCGGCCCGGGCACTACGCAGAGAAATCAGAGGGTAGAGTTTGCGACCTTTGCGCAGGCGACCCAACTGTTGCCATTGCTTACCTGTAAGCTTTGGTCGCAGATAAAGATTGCCAGCCTGGTCAAGGCGGTAAACACCGAGGCACAAGACATAATAGTTTTTCAAACGGCTTTCAAAGCCACTGGCATAGAAAGAAGCCGGTATAAGGTAGGCCCAGCTTTTAAGATTCTTCGTGTTTGCCTGAGCTGCTGGTTTGCAGCCGAGCAAAAAAAAGGCCGCGATTAACGCGGCCCCTTTAAATAGATTCGGTAATCTGTTATCAGCAGTCATAGTACAGTACGAACTCATAGGGGTGAGGTCGCATGTTTACAACTTCTTTCACTTCATCGCGCTTATAGTCAATATAGGCATCGATAAAGTCTTGCGTGAATACTCCGCCGGCCTGCAGAAAGTCGTTATCTTCTGCAAGGGCATCAAGTACCTTGGTAAGATTTGGCGGAACAGATTTCAACTTAGCAAGCTGCTCATCTGAGGCCTCATACAGGTCAAAATCGCAGGGCTCACCCGGATCAATCTTGTTCTTAATGCCATCAAGGCCTGCCATAACCATGGCAGCAAAGGCCAGGTAGGGGTTACTTGAAGCATCTGGGGTTCTAAACTCAATGCGGCGGGCCTTGTCGCCCTTAACAGCCACAGGTATACGAATTGAAGCAGAACGGTTTCTCGCTGAATAGGTCAGGGTTACAGGCGCTTCAAAGCCTGGTACCAGTCGTTTATAACTGTTGGTAGTTGGGTTAGTGAAAGCCAGAATAGCCGGGCCATGTTTGATAATGCCGCCAATGTAATGGCGTGCCATTTCAGAGATGTTGCCATAATCGGCATCTGTACCGGCAAACAGGTTCTTTCCACCTTTCCATAGTGATTGGTGAGTATGCATGCCAGTGCCATTGTCATCATAAACAGGTTTAGGCATGAAGGTAGCGGTATAGCCTGCCTGCATGGCCGCATTCTTCACCACGTACTTGTAAATCTGCATATTGTCGGCAGCCTTTAGGCCTTCAGAAATTTTCAGGTTAATTTCGCTCTGGCCGGCACTGGCTACTTCATGGTGATGTTTTTCGGGGTCTACACCGCATTTGGCCAGTACATCTAGAATCTCACTGCGTAGATCTTGGTAGGGGTCATTGGGCGGTACCGGAAAGTAACCGCCCTTTACTCTGTTCTTATAACCAAGGTTAGGCTGCTCATCTTCACCCATACGCCAGACAGCATCTTGCGCATCAACAGAGTAAAAAGCACCCGACATGTCAGCATCGAAGCGTACATCGCTGAAAATAAAGAACTCGGCTTCTGGGCCGAAGAAGGCCTGATCAGCAATACCTGAATCTTTCATGTGAGCCATGGCCCGTCGCATGATGGTACGGGGGTCACGTTCATAGGCTTCACCTGAGCGTGGGTCGTAGATGTCGCAGAGCACTGCCAGAGTTTTATGCTGAAAAAACGGATCAATAAATGTTGCATTGGGGTCTAAGCGCACCAGCATATCAGATTCGTTAATCGACTTCCACCCGCGAATTGATGAACCATCAATACCAAAGCCATAGGTAAAAGCTTCTTCATCAACGGCATCGAGCGGCATTGTGAAATGATGCTGCATACCCAGTATGTCTGAAAAACGCACACTCACAAATTGAACGCCTTCTTTTTTTGCCCAATCAAGAACCTCTTTCGGTGATTTACTCATGTTAATAGCTCCTTAAAATAACTCATTGAATGAAAGTGTATAAAATGTAGTCACTTAAAAATTCGACCTGGCCAGTAAATAATATCCCAACTCAATGTAAAATACATCAGATAGTTTACATAAAATTTAGTGAAACTGTCTTTTTCACGTCTTTGATTTGACAACATTTCGCCAGTTACCGAAATGTGCTTTTACTATGAACATAGAAATAACAAAACAACAAGGTGTTACCATTGTTCAGATTCAAGGTGAAATTGATTTGTATAATGCCCCCACCTTACAGAAAGCCATTGGCGAAAAGATTGATGAGGGTGAGAAAAAGATTCTCATCGATCTTCAAGAATGCACCTATGTTGATTCAAGTGGTCTTGGTTGCTTTATAGGTATCATGAAAAGGTTAGCAACCGTTAAGGGGGCCATCAAGGTTGCCAACGCCAAAGAGAACATTACAAATCTTTTCAAAGTGGCCCGCCTTACCGCGATGTTTGGGGTTTACTCATCAGTTGATGAGGCCATCGCTATTTTGAGCGAAGTTGAAGAAACTCTCTCTAAGCGTTAATCAATTGGTCAAAAGAGCTGTGCTTGAGACTGGCCCCGCCTACGAGAGCACCATCGATCTGTTCATTGGCCAGTAACGATTTGATATTATCGGGTTTAACAGAGCCCCCGTAGAGAATGCGCATGGCTTCAGCCGCTTCTTCGCTGTAGCTGCGTTTGAGAGTTTTACGAATGATTTCATGTACGTGGGCGGCATCTTCAGTAGTCGCTGTTTTGCCAGTGCCAATGGCCCAGATCGGTTCATAAGCCACATAGATATTCTCAAGTTCTTTCTCAGGTACCTGCTCGAAAGCACTTACCACCTGATCAACCACCACCATTTCAGTGATACAGTTCTCTCTCTCTTCAAGTGATTCACCCACACAGAGCATTACCTTGAGACCAGAGCGCAATGCCGTAAGCATCTTCTTGTTCACTGTTTCATAGTCTTCACGAAAATAATGACGGCGCTCTGAATGCCCTATGAGTACATGGCTGCAACCAGCTTCGACCAGTTGAAAGGCTGCCACCTCACCGGTAAAAGCACCCTTGTCTTCAAAGTGCACATCTTGCGCACCCAGCCCGATTTCTGAATCTTTAATGGCTTCATGAACTGCAGTAATCTGCAAAAAAGAAGGAAACAATATAATCTCACGGTTAGCTACTTTCTTTTCTGAGGCACTGATTTGAATCGCGAGCTCGCGGGCCTCATCAATACCCAGGTTCATTTTCCAGTTGGCTGCTATTACAGAGTCTCTCATAGAATCATTCTTTAACTGCCACTTTTTTGATATGTTCGGCATTAATCATTGCCTGTAACTCTTTTCGCTTAATCGATGCAGTGCCCAGCTTGCCTACAACCACACCACTGGCAAGAGTCGCCAGAATAGCAGCATCTAACGGCCGGGCCCCTGACGCAAGAGCTGCGGTATAAACCGCTACCACAGTATCGCCGGCGCCCGATACATCATAGACTTCTCTAGCCACTGCAGGCACATAGATAGGTGACTTGTCTTTTTCGCTAAACAGCGCCATACCTTTGGCCGAACGTGTAATGATCAATTCTGTAAGATTGAGTTCTTTTTTAATCTGCTCGCCCAGCTTCTTCACTTCTGATTCTTTAGCAGGTTTGTCGACCTGCATGCCACCGGCGGCTTCTTTTTCATTGGGGGTCATCAGATCAGCGCCAACATATTGTTTAAACAGCCGCACCTGGGGGTCAACTGCGGTATAAACCTTATTGGCCCGGGCAATGCTGATGATACCCTTGATCAGGTTCGGGGTAAACACGCCCTTATCGTAGTCAGAGAGAATAATGGCATCGAAGCTCTTTATGTTCTGCTCAAGATGTTTGAGAATTCGGTTTTCCATGTTTTTTGAAATGGCATGGGTTTCTTCGCGATCAAGTCGCACCACCTGTTGGTTACGGGCCAGAATACGCATTTTGCTGATGGTGGGTCGGTCTGGGCTTTCCCAGATTTGAACCATTTTCAGATTCCATTTATTAAGCTCACGAATCATCTCGCGGCCGCCCTTGTCGGCCCCAACCACGCCGATGATACCTGTGCCCACATTGAGATCGTGCAGATTCTTTAAAACATTGGTAGCCCCGCCGGGTACCCGCTCTTCACGGTTTATTTTCACTACCGGTACGGGGGCTTCTTCAGATACCCGTGAACATTCACCCCAGACGTATTCATCCCACATCAGGTCACCGATAACCAGAACCCGGGTTTTACTGAGTTTAGAAACAATTTGTTTCAGCCTTGTAGCAAGTGAGGCAGCCATGCAAAGTTCAGCAGGCTTCGTTTAGTCAATAGACTGTCAAGCAGCTCAGTTACGCAGAAAGTGTACTATAATCTCAAGGGTTCTTTTGGGATTTTCAACCGGTGGTAGATGGCCTACATTCTCTAAAGGGTAAAACCGCACTGTAGGTAACAGTGGCTTGAGGCGTTTATGGTTCTCAAATGGTACCACGACATCTTTGGTTCCCCAAATAAGCAGAGTGGGCCTGTTCTGTTTACCTAATTCTGCGTAAACCGGTGTAAAATCCTGTGAAATAACATTTCGCAGGGTAGAGAGCAGAGCAGATTTGTAACCCTTGTACTGTAATTGTACTTCGTATTTTCTAAAAAAATTCTGGTGCTTTTCGGGTTCATAAACGCTTTTGCGTTGACCCGCCATTAATATGGTATCACCCAGGGTGGTCATCAGATAATCGCCCAGAAGTGGTGACTTTGCCACTGAGCCCAGAAACCCAACACTCTGAGGCATGCCGAAAGGTGCAATCAAACCAACTTTACCAACCCTCTCTTGGTGATTCACAGCAAAGTTGGTAACAATGGCACCACCCATCGAGATACCAATCACATTTACCGGAATCTGTATTTTTAAATGGTTCAGTAGATCAAAGAGCTGGGTATCAAAGAGCTCAATATTGTATTCGGTATCAAGCCGGTCAGAATAGCCCCGCCCATATAAATCAAATCTGAGAACCTGAAAGCCAAGACTTGCCAGCTTATCAGCGATATCATCCCACAAATAAAGAGGGGTAGAATAGCCATGCACCAGCACTACCCAGGGGTTGCCTGGTTGACCATTGAGTTTATAGTGAGTCATACCCCCCGACAGTTTAATGAACTTGCCAGGAGCGTTTTTTCTTTCGGCCTCATTAAGAACCTTGCTCTCACCATCGCAGACAAAGTAGCTGATGCTTAAGAAAAGAAAAACCGCGAGGCCAATCAGAAGTGGTTTTCTCTTTGTCATGCTATAGCATCTTAACAATCTGAATTAGCATGTCAACCAAAGGCAGTGTATTTTTCGAATGAGAAGCTGGCAGCAGATGAAAACAGGCAAACTGGCCAACCTCAAGCTGGTTGAGCAGCCCCTGAATGAACCGGCCCCTGATGAAGTGCAGATTGAGGTCAAAGCAATCGGCCTCAATTTCGCCGACATCTTCGCATGTATGGGGCTATATTCAGCCACGCCTGAGGTGCCTTTTACACCGGGTCTTGAGTTTTCTGGTATCATAGTAAAAAGTAATCATAAAACCTTTAAACCAGGTGATAGAGTTATGGCTATGACCCGCTTTGGTGCTTATTGCGACAGAATCAATGTAGCCGCTCACCAGGTCACACCCCTGCCTTATTCATTTGAAGAAGGGGCGGCTTTTCTGGTGACCCACCTTACTGCACTGTATGCCCTGAAACATCAAGCCCAGGTAAAACCCGGCAATGCTGTTTTTATTCACTCGATAGCCGGTGGGGTGGGCACGGCAGCTCTGAACATCTGTAATCATTTGAAAGCAACAGCCTATGGCTCTGTGGGAACTATCAACAAAAAAGAAAACTTCTTAAAACAATTCAATATGCCAGCAGATAGAATTATTGTGCGTGATAAACATTTTCTCAGCCATCTTGAATCAGTTTTGCACGCAGAGAAGGTAAACGGGTTTTCTGCCATTTTAGATTCAATTCTCTCAACCTATTTTGATGATCTGCTCAGATTACTTCTACCCCAGGGGCGCCACGTTGTTTTTGGTTCATCTGAATTTATGCCAGCACACAATCGTTCATATCTCAGGTTATTGCTGCCATATATCAGAAGACCCAGGGTAGATATACTGAACCTCGTTTCACAGAACAAAAGCGTGATGTGTTTTAACCTCATTTGGCTTACTGAGAATCTGCCCTTATTTCAAAGTATGATGGCCGAATTGCAGGGTTATGGCCTGAATGCACCCTTGGTCGATTCAGTGTTTGATTTTGAGAACTTACCCAGTGCCCTGAAATATTTTCAGCAGGGCAAAAACACTGGCAAGGTTGTTGTCAAGTGCTGAGTTTTTTTCTCTGCAAAGTACCCTCTGCGATTAACCACTGACCCAGATAGTAAGTGAATATGATACACAGCCCGGCATACGGTATTACATCTAAAAATTTATTAATGGCTATGAGTGAATCTGAGGCCATAAAAATGGCTGCCCCCAGCAGACTGATATTGGCCGATTGCAGGGCGGCAAAAGAGGCCATAATGCCGATCACCAGCATGTAGGCCGCCACAGGTATTAACAGGTCACCCAGTTCTGAATACAGTGCGATAAACATCAGTATCACAAATACCTGCACAATCAACATTTTGAAGAGGTGTGACTTGATAACTTCGCGGGTTAGGGCAAATGAAATGGCGTAGAAAACATGAGCTACCAGAAAAAAGCTCAGACCAATAACGAAATACTTTTTGCGGTCTATATCAAGCGAAATATCGCCGCCAGCAGAAAAGAGCAGACCGACGCAGATCAGAATGTCTGGGGCGCCTGAACGATTGTATAAAACAAGCAGAGCCAGACTGGCTATGGGCAGAATTTTAACAAGATAACTATATTCGTAGGGATGATAGTATAACGAGCTGAGAAATGCCAGCGCGCAGATAATAAACGCAAATCTAAATGCCTGATTCACCGCGCCTTAATGGCACGGTGAGCTCAAACAGTAAAGAAAATTAGCTGCTTTTTAGCCTGCTGATTGAAAGACGTAGTCTATCTTCTGCTTCAAATCTTCTTTTTCACCCTGAACTTCGACAAAGCCGTAATCAAGGGCCAGTTGCTTATCTTCGTCATTGTCAGTATCTGAAATACCAATCAATGGCGTGTTTCTAAGATCAGCATCTTCTTTGAAGATTTGAGCCAGTTGAAAACCATTCAGGCCCGGCATATTCAATTCAACGATAATCAAATCAGGATCTTCAATGTGAGCCATACGAAATGCATCGATTGAATTCTGAATGCCAACAACTTCAAAACCATCTTTTGTTAATTTCTTTTCTATCTTTTTTGCCCGCTTTTCGTTTACATCGACTATTAATATTTTCTTCATAGTATTTTGATCCTCATCTAAATAATAATCAAAAAAGAAGAAAGTGTCAACTTTTATACTCAATCTAAATGTGAAAATGGTCTAAACAAAGCTACGCCTTTGTTAGCCGACTGGTGATATAATTTAGTAGCAGAAAGGCAGAAAAAGTGTCAGAAAAAAATTCTTTTCTACTGGTTTTGATGTGACATAATTATCTATGATTGAGCTCAGCTCAAAAGAACGGCTGGCTGGTGGAATTTATTTCACCAGACCCGACATTGTAGCAGAGATACAAAAACAGTTTAACCTTGGGCAGATAAGTTCTGTCATTGATTCAACCGCCGGCTCAGGTAATTTTCTGGTAAACCTGGCCGAAAAGTACACAAACAAAAGTTTCTATGGCATAGAGAAAGACAGACGTATTTATCAGGCGACAATTGATAAAACCAGGCATCTTAAGAACCTGCATTATTTTCATGGCGATGTACTGGTTGACCAATTTGATATTGGCCCATGTGATTTATATCTGGGTAACCCTCCGTTTATCAATTATCCTGATCTTGATGATCAAACCAGACAGACGGTACGCCGCCTCTGGCCAGAATACTTTGAGCTTGAAAAAGGGTTTAAGCTGCTGTTGGGCCACAGCAGAGCCGACATCTCTCAGCTGATTTTCTATTTAACCGTTGATAGATATCTTAAAGAGAATGGCCAATTCGGAGTTATTATGCCCCAGACACTGCTTAAGGGTGAGGCCAG
>CAZHLC010000042.1:0-12041 GCA_964532545.1 uncultured Leptospiraceae bacterium
CTGGCCCGATCGGTTGCGCGCCTGAAAGAACCCGGCGTCATAATCTTCATGATTATAGAACTTTTTCAGACCATCAAAGAAGCTCTGTTGAATCTGGCGGGCAATTTCAATTGCATCATTCTGTGAGCGGTTGCGAATGCCGATAAAAAAGTCATCACCACCAATGTGCGCTATGAAAAAGCTGCGATCGTATTCATACTCGCGAACAAGATTGGCGAGCATTACAATGACTTCATCGCCTTTTTCAAAACCATAGCGGTCATTGTAGGCCTTGAAGCTGTTGATATCAAGATATAAAATAGCAAAGTTGTCTTGTCGGTTGTCAAAAACCGATTTGAGATAGTTGGTAATCTTCTGGTTACCCGGCAGGTGCGTCAGCGGGTTCTGATCGCGGGCCAGACGCAGTTTCTTTTCATGAACCACTTTGAGAAGGTTATGGCTGGGCAGGCAGCCCAGGTACTTGCCCATGATAGTTATAATCATAACTTCGCTATTGTTACCAGTAGAGAGGGTGTTCTGTATTGATTCGAGGCTCTGGTTGTATTCGGCCCTTGCAACCTGCCTGATATAGTTTTGAAGTGACTCATTCAGCTTTTTATGCGTTAACAGAGCCTGGCCAAAGGGTGAATAGAGAATATTTTTCAGGTCGCGATCAAATATAATACCTATGGGCTCATCAAATTCATTTACCACAGGCAAAAAGCTGAACTCTCGCTGTTCGCGTAATATGGTGAAAACATCTTTCATTGGCGCATTGATGCGCACCGGCTTCATGGGCACAATCAGCTCAGTTAAAGATTCGTAGTGATCTTTTCTGGTGGTGCTGGCCTCGAGAATTTCTACGGTGGCATGGTAGTCACCGTTAACAATGTGAATATCTGTGTCGGGCCTCTGAATATAGTAGCCCTGGGCAAGGTCACAACCAATCTCTGCGCAGGTTTTTAATTCTTCTAAAGTTTCAACACCCTCAGCCACTACCATGCTGCCCAGCACGTGGGCCAACTGTACAATGTTTGACATAAAGAGTTTTTTGCGGGCATTCTGTGCAATACCGCTGATGAAGAACCTATCGAGTTTAACGATATCAGGTTCTGTATAATAAAGCAGCTGCAGACCAGAGTAGCCACTGCCATAATCATCAATGGCAATACGAAAGCCCTGGGTTCGATACAGAAGAAGAATATTCTGGGCGACCTCTAGCGAATGAAAACGGTGTTTTTCAGAGATTTCATAAACAAAAGATGACTGATTCAGCCCGAACTGCTGTAAAAACTTAACGGTGTTACCTGGCTTGTAATCAGGCATTTCGAGCACGCGGTTATCAATGTTATAGAAAAGTCGCTTTTCTTTGTGATTGTGCATCTGCACAAACTTCTGCAGCGCCTTTTCGCGCAGAACCAATTCAAGTTGGTACAGCGATTTTTCTTGATAGGCCTTTTCAAAAAGGTCAGAGATTGATTCGGCACCAGTGCATTGCCAGTTTCGCAGCAGAGCTTCGAAACCAAAGACTTCACCTGTTTGCAGATGAATTATGGGCTGCAGCGCAAAGTCGCAGTTATCAATATCAGGGCGCCAGAAGGCCGTTGTTTCAACCTGTGAAATCACACATTTCGGTGATTACCGAAATGTAGGCGGGGGCGTCAAGCCCAATGTGCGTAATCTATTACATACGAGCAGCACTGCTCGACGCAGTATTAATCGGCAAAATGTACTTACCAATAAAAACAGCCCTGATTCTATTTGGTCAAACTGCCCCAGACAAACACGCTTTTCAGCTGGCCCAGATAATTCTGAGGAAAATCTGGCATATCAGCGATGCCGATCTTTTCTGGGGGAACTTCTTTGGGCCAGTAAAAGGTACCGAACAGTAGATCCCACACGATCAGATTGGCACCATAGTTGTGATTTGCTTCATCAATATTAAGAGAGTGGTGCCAACGATGCAGCTCGGCCATGCTGAAAATATAATTTTGAAAACCAAGACGCAGATCAACGTTGCAGTGCTGGCCGAGCCCGTGAATGGCGGTGAACAGGCCCATGAGGGCAATGACCTCTTGGGGGGCACCCAGAACCAACAGCGAAATGATTTGCGCCGTAAACAGCATGGTTGTACCCAGGGGATGGTCTCTGCCTGCGTTTAACCAATAAAGGCGGGTTGGTGAATGATGGGTCGCATGCAGACTCCATAAAAAACCTGAGCTTTCGTGGGCCAGCCGGTGAGCCCAGTACTGGCCGAACTCGCCGATCACCAGGGCTAAAAGCAGCTGCAGAGCCATGTGCCAATGGGTTGGCCACAATGAATAGCCCAGGTAACCTTCAAGCTGGCCTGCGAGCCAGTAGCCCGCTGCAAACAGCCCCAGCTTTAAAATTTCAGGCACGCTCAGGTTAGAAACCACCAGGTGTAAAATATCAGTTTTGATGTCATTGTGGCTCTGGTTCCACGAATGGTAGAAAGGTAGAATTCTCTCAGCAATAGCCAGTATCAGTGCAGTGCTCACAGCAACTGCTGCGATAGTAATCAGTTGAGTTTTTGCATCATCAGAAAAATAAATGCCAAGAGCGCAGCCCCCGTAAATCAAGACAGGAAATAACAAATACCTGATAAAAAATTTCATTTTTTACCCCCGCTAGTGATACTTATAAGTGATTGTAAGGCCTTGAGTATTTTCTCGTCAATGGTCAACATATAGCTCTCAATTTGAGTCACGGCTTTATTGACATGCCCCTGCTCAATACTTGTGATCATGGCCAGCTGCGGTTTATAGTATTCATCAAGGGGAAATATTGGCCCGGGCAACTGGGCCACCAGATCAACGTAGACCCGGGCGACAGAGTTCCACACCCATAACCAGGGCAGCAGGCCGGTACTGTGCAGAATTGATCTAATCATCTGCATGTCGTAGGTGGCCAGCAGGCGCAAGTCGTTGCGACTCTCATTGGCCTTCTCTAAGAAGTCTTTTGCCTCTGTTAGATCGTATTTATCTTTCTTGATACTGCCGATGGCCGCAACCACCAGACTGCGCCTGAGGCCCAGCAGCTGGTTTAAAATATCATAACGTTTTGACCAATCGCCTGCCCCCTGCAATATGTAGGGCAGAGCCTCGATTGTATAATGTGACTCGTCGAGAACCCTTGCACCAGAACCCTGTAAAACGCTGACCATCTGGTAATCTTCAAGGCTCTTTAAGGCCTCTCGCACGGTTGAGCGAGCGCAGCCCAGTTGTTCGCTGAGGGCCCGCTCAGCAGGTAATTGTGATCGGGGGGGAAACTTTCCCCCGGCGATACCCGATGCTATTTGCTGCAGAGCGGTGGTTTTCTTTTCTGTGGCTACGATCAGTGGTCAGACCAATTGGTCAGACCAACCTGTCAAGATAAAAGCCTTTTTTGATTCACGCCCCCGCTATCGTTATTTTTAGGTGGCTATGGTCTCACATGAAGAAGTAGCAGCGACCCAGATGAGTCTGGCCCGCGGAATTCTCGAAAATCATAATTTCTTTGATGATTTCTACAAAACTTTCTTTGAGAGCTCTGCGAAAATACCTGAGTTTTTTAAAGACACTGATTTGAGCCGCCAGAAAAAAGTTGTCAAAGATGGCATTCTGGTGATGATCATGTTTGCCGAGGGTTCGCCCATTGGGCTTGAAAAGCTGGCCGAGATTGCTGAGATTCACAGTAAAAAGAACCGCAATATTGACCCTAAGCTATACCCATTGTGGATCGAAACCCTGATCGAAACTCTGCGTAAAAACGACCCTGAATTCAGTGATGAGCTCGAACAATCATGGCGCAAGATCATTGCCAAGGGTATTGATTTCTTCGTCGAAAAATACCAGTAAATGCAGGCCAACAACAGGGTTGCCTTAATCACCGGATGTTCGAGCGGCTTTGGGCTGCTTGCCGCCGTTACCATGGCAAAGGCCGGCTTTCAGGTTTTTGCCACCATGCGCAATTTAAAAAAACGGCAGAAGCTCGACGATGCTGCTCGCCAGGCGGGGGTAAACCTCAATGTGTTGGCCCTTGATGTTAACAAAAAGACCACCATCACTCAATCTCTGAAAAAAATTCATAAAGCAGCCGGCCCCATCGATGTTCTGGTGAACAATGCCGGCTTTGCCTTTGCTGGTTTTGTCGAAGATGTTTCAGATAGCGAGTTGCGCTCACAATTCGATACCAACTTTTTTGCAGCGGCCGAGTTGATGCGCCAGGTAATACCCGCTATGCGTGAAAGAAAGCAGGGGCACATTATCAATATTTCATCAATTGCCGGTCGGGTAGGCAACCCGGCCATCTCAAGCTATGCGGCCTCTAAATGGGCTCTTGAAGGTTTATCAGAATCTCTGTCGAATGAGATGGCCCCTTTTAATGTAAAGGTCAGCCTGGTCGAGCCGGGCCAGTTTCCTACTGAGATATTCTCGGGCTTTCCCATGGCGAAGAAATCACAGAGTGAAAGCTCGGCCTACTATACCTTTGGTCGATACCTCGAAGGGTTGATTATGAAAAGGCTGGCCGGTAATAAAGCAGACCCCCAGGTGGTGGCCGACCTGATCACCAAGATTGCCCTTAAGAAGAACCCCCGCCTGCGTTACCCGGTAGGCTGGGATGCCCGTGCCCAGATTTATCTTCGCAGGGTATTACCAGCGCGATGGATTGAATTACTCACCAACAAAGTGGTTCGCACGTTATGGAATAAGAGCCAACAAAAGCAGTAGCGTGCCCTGTTATTTAATATCCCCTGAATAAAAAAAACCGCCCTGCCAGGGGGCCGGCTTATCTACTGCAAGTCGCACCATGCAACCGGCGACGTGCAGCAGACAAACCAAACCCATGCCAGGGCGGTTTGAATGAATCAATTAAACGCCCTTGTTTAAACTTATGGCGGCGGTCTCTGCTCTCTTTTTCAGACCTTTTGAGTGAATTCGATAGACTATCTCTGCATTGTCTTGCTGATCATAGGTAAGCTTCATGATGTTGCCACCTTTAACGTGACCCGAAAACTCTTTCACAATGGCGCAGCCGGTAGAAACACCCGAGTCTGAACCACAGGCACCTTCGATGGTGGCACCCACTAACAGTTCAACCACCCGCTTCTGAGCGGCCATAAGGGCAGCTTCTTTAGACTGGGTTCGGCGGCGTACAAAGCCTGTGGCCTTGGGGTTCGCGGCCCCGATAGCGCGCACCTGAAAGGTATTTTCGTCTAACCAACCCTCAGTTTGAAAAGAGGTGGTGGGCCCATTCAGCATGGGGTTGTGTTTGCCATCAGTACAGAAAGCCAGCCCCAGCATCAGAGCCGTTGCAACCGTTAAAATCTGCATAGTTTTCATATTTTCTTTCCTTCTTTTTTGAGCTATTGCCCGGTTCTTAATAAAGCAGACAGGCGACTTAGAATGGTTTGCTCAAAAAATGCAGAAAATCAGAAAAAATGATAGCCCAGCCCCAGAACGGCCTCTAGGCTCAGGGCTGAGTTAAAATTGGGAATTACAATGGCCTGAATGCCAAAATTGGTTAGAATCTTATCGCTGATGTGAATACCCACCATAATACCCAGATTTAGGGCCAGAGAACCGCTATTCTGCTGCTTGAAGCTGGTAGCGGCGTAGCCCACCATACCATGTAATGAGACATAATTCACCTGATTCAGGTACACCGGCAGGCTCAGGCCTGCATAACTATGCAGAAAACGTAAATCAGCCTCGGCTGCCTCTACCCAGTCAAAGGCCACAGTGGGATGTATCAACGGTGAAACCAGTGCTGAGCGCAACAGAAACTGCCCCCCCAGCATGGGGCCCAGCTCATCGTTCAGGTTACTCTGCAAGACGCCCGCTTTGAAGTTGGCAATCAGCAGCAGTTCTTTCAGGTTTTTTTTGCGCACCACAATGCGCTCGACTGTTTTAATTTCAGGGGGGTAGCGCTTGCTCATCATTTTGACTACGGCCTTACCATGGCTACCCAGGGCCTGAAACAATTGCAGCCCGGGTTTGCCTTTTGAGATCACAATCTGGGCCCGGCCTGTTTCAATGTCAGTAACCCTGGTGGTAATGAGTATGTTGTTGCCCTGGCGTTTAAGTGAACCCATAACCACCAGGGTGCAGTCAATTTTCTGGGCCATGGCGGCAATTTCACTCTGGTTCAGCTCATCTAAGCTCTTTCTGGTGAGCAGAGTTTTGATGTCGCGCAGCACAAAGGTGCGGTACTTGTAGGTATTCAATAATTCAATGTTTATGCTACTGGGAATACTGTGCTGTAGATAACCAAGATCGACATTGCGAATTTCATTGCGGTAGGGTAAGATGAGAACCTTCTTTGGCACCAGATAAGTAATATCAGCAAAAACAGGTAGCGCAAGAAAAAAGGCGACTGATAGCTTGAGCAGCTTAGCGAACTTGAAGCTCTTGAGAGATTGCATGGTGAGGTGGTTTTACTTTGCCATTAGATGTGATGTAAACAAGCTGGCCTGAACTATTTTTCTGCCTGGCTGCGTAGAAGTACCCCCCCTGTTTAAGGTAGACCTGATAGACTGCCCCATATTTACCCGCCAGTCGCCTCAGGGCCCTGCCGTTCATTTTTTGCTCTTTGCCAATCAATGAACGCCAGGCAATCAGCTTAAGTGCGGTTTTGGCGATGACTTTTTTTGTTTCTGTAAAAACTTCTGCGTAATGTGATCTGGCCAGCTCAAGGTTCTCTTTGGCGTTTTCATCTTTTACTACTTGAAAATTTGAGGTTGAAACTTTCTGGCCAGCGCTTACTTTCTGAGGTGCTTTACTCTCGGCAGAAACATTAATAACACCTTCAACGACTGAGATGACCTGTTTATCTGCATGCAGATCAAATCGTACGGTTGTGCCCACAATATTCACGAGGGCGCTTTTAAGTTTTACCTGCCTGTTGCCCTTCGCAAAGTGAATAAGAAAATCACCCTGCTCAAGACTCAGTATGTTCTTATTTGCGAAGCTGAACCAGCCAGGCTTGAGGGCTACCAGCTCAAAGCCGCTGTCGGTTTTAGCTGTGCTACTTAAGTGTACCTTATCGTAACCCATTAGAATGTTTTTTGATTCAACGGCCCGTGTGCCAAAGAAAAAGCCGGCTCTTTCGATTTGAACAGGCCTGGCCGAAGTAAGCTGTACCTGCTGCACGGGCAGCAACACATCAAAATACAGATTAAAAACAAAAAGCGCAGCTGCGGCCGCGGCACCCAGGCTACCCCATATTGTCAGACCCCGTGGCCTTGCTGTGTCTTCAAGGCGGTCTTCGGCCTGCTTGAGAAAGCTTACCAGGTCATCTTTAGTTTGAATCGATTTCTGAACCCGCTCATAGGTGGCCTCGATGGGCTTGTAGTACTGAGCACGGTAAGAGCCTAAAAACTCTTTTGCCTTTGCGATTTCAATACGGCAAACCTCGCAGCTGGTATACTCTTCAGGCAGCTCTTTGCCGGCCTTAAGAAAAAGCAGCACTTCTTCAAAGGTAATATGTTTATGTGTCTGATTCATTCTTAAAGTGGGCCGCCACCTGTTTGCTGAGCCGGGTCAATATTTTTGAGACTGTGGTAAAATACAGCCCTGAGACCTCGGCTATTTCTTTTAAATCGAGATTATGTATGTGCCTCAGTTGAAAAATCATCTTTTCTTTCTCAGTAAAGGTATTCTCAATATAATCAAATACCTGTTGTAACATCATTTCGTCGAGAACCTGGTTCTCTACAGTATATGAGACAGCCTGGGTCTGGCTTATTTGCTCAAAAAGTTTACCCTGACTCTGCCTCTTTTTGCGGGCGTTAATGGCCCGGTTGCGTGCAATTTTGAAAAGCCATGCCCTGGCATTGGTGATTTCTTCTGGCTTTTTCTCTAGAGATTTGAGGGCAGCCAGAAAGACTTCTTGCGTTATGTCACCAGCATCTTCTTCGTTAGAAACCAGCCAATACACAAAGGCCAGCACGTCTTTGTAATACTGTTCATAATAACTATGAATGAGATCAGCAGCTTGGGCCAAGGCTGTTCTATTTGGCCCAAACCTGCCCGTTGGCAAGAAGAATTAAATCAAATCAACGTCGCTGACAATCTCAACCATGGCCGGGCCATCATAGGCCAGGGCCTTCTTAATGGCATCATCAAGATCTTCTTTTTTCTCGACTCTGATGCCAAGGGCGCCACAATTCTGGGCATACTGGGCAAAATTGGGGTTATGCAGGCTGGTCTGCCATACATCAAGTTTGGCAGCACGCTGCTCTTTGCTGATTTTACCAATTTCGCTGTTGTTCAGCAGAATATGGGTAATATTCATATTGTACTTCACGGCCGTTAGAAGCTCACCCATGTATTGGCCGAAACCGCCGTCGCCAGTTACCGCCATGATGGTACGCTTATCACCCTCGGCCGCCCATGCACCCATGGCCGCAGGGTAGCCAAAACCAATTGAACCCAGATAGCCCGACATCAACACAGACTGTGAGTCGCATTCAAAGTAGCGGCCGAATGAATAGGTGTTGTTGCCTACATCAACGGCAATCACAGCATCTTTAGGGGTCAATCTGTTCATGGCAGCAAAGATCGAAGCCGAGTTTACACCCTTGCCCTTCTCTTCACCTTCGCGGCGCTTTTTCTCATTGCGCCATATTTGCCAGCGTTCAGCAATTTCTGGGCGGTGATCAATGCTGTTGTGAGCCCCTGCGACTGCCTGCTGCAGAGCATCGAGAGTTACGCCGATTTCGCCCCAGACCGGGCAGGTGACTTTGTGAAACTTGCCCAGGGCCATGGCATCAAAATCTACTTGAATAATGGGTTTTTTTGGGGTAATACCCGTGTGGTTTGAAAATGAAGCACCCAGCACCAGCAGCAGATCGGCTTCGTTCATAAACCAGCTGGCAATAGGTGTGCCGCTGCGCCCCAGTACGCCGCACCCCAGGGGGTGATTATCAGAAATGATACCCTTACCTTTGAAGGTGGTAAAGACCGGGCAGTTGAGTTCTTCGGCCAGCTTCTCTATTTTATCACGGTGAAAACGTGAACCATGCCCCAGAATTATTGCCGGGCGTTTGGCTTTCTTTAAAAGCTCTGCGGCCTGTTCAAGGGCCTCTTGGGGGGGATGTATCGTCTGCGGCGTGAGGCGCCCCTCTGGGCCAGATGGTTTCTGCTCACCAGCGGGCAGGGTCTGCACTTCATCAGGAAAAACCAAATGAGCCACATCGCGTTTTAGAATGGCATTCTTAAGTGCAAGAGTCATCAGCTCAGCATGTTTACTGTCGTGCAGCACGGCCTGGCTGAACTGGGTAACTGCACTGAAAGCGGCTAACAGATCAACTTCTTGAAAGGCCCCTGGCCCCAGAACCTGGGTATCAACCTGGCCAGTCAGTGCAAGAATAGGGGCCCGGTCGACCTTGGCATCATAAAGGCCGGTGAGCAGATTGGTTGCGCCCGGGCCGGCGATGGTGAGGCAGGCGGCCGGTTTACCAGTGAGTTTGGCATAGGCCGAGGCTGCAAAGGCCGCAGCACCCTCGTGCCTGACGGTAATAAATTTGAGATTACCTTTGTCTTCTTGAATGCGCAGGGCGTCGGCTAAACCGAGGCATGAGTGGCCAACCAGGCCGAAGCAATGAGTCACGCCCCAGTTCACCATGGTTTCGGCCATTACATCTGAAATGGTTGTGACATGTGAGTCTTCGGGTTTCAGGCCCACATAGTATGCTCCATCTCTTTCTTCAACAGGGTACGTCGCTACCCCGTCGTCATAGTCGCCCGGCGATTTACCGGTGCAGGGGTGAAAATCCCAGCCGTGCCAGGGGCAGCGCAGCATGCCATCTTCAATCGAGCCCTCACCCAGAGGCCCACCCTGGTGGGGGCAGGCATTATCAAGAGCCGAAATCTTTCCTTCAAAATTAGTAATGCACAGTGATTTGTGGCCTGCGGTTGCGGTTTTTACCCGCCCATCGGCCAGTTCGTCTTTCTCAAGTATTTTATGCCAGATCAGTTCAGCCATTGCTTACCTCTTTAGTATGTTCTGTTTAGTGTAATTATTTTAACGAACATTGCAATTTTTTATTCATCAGTGGCGGCCTCATAGCTGAGGCGCATACCGCGGCGTAATTTCTGCCACTGATATTTGATTCGAAATAGCCAGAAGAAGAACGACAGGCGCCTGATTGATACCAGAACACCTACTGGTTGCGAGGTATTGCTGTTATTCAGCCAAACCAGTCTCACAGGTACATCAAAGCTGCTTTTTCTGCGGTAGAAACGTATTTTCATGGGGTCACCGCGCTGCACTTCAAAGATTCCTGAGACAAAAACCGCAAATGAGAAGATGTCGAAAACAATCGAGTCATGAACCTCGCCTTTGTGAATCAACGAGACCATGGTGCCCTTGGGGGTGCGAAAGAATATCTCGCGCAGAAAGTTAAAATTGATTTTCTCTGACAGTAGAAACAGCACACCTATGGTCAGTGGTAGACCTACAACCAGGGCCCGAATTGCCTGATTCTTCTTCAAATATTGATCAACCAGGTAAGAATCGAAGCGCAGGCTATAAAACAACGCCCCTGAGATCAGTATCAACGCCAGGGCTACAATGGTCTGGCGGGGGCGCCAGCGGTTGTTAAACAGTTTGATCTTTGGCCCCCGTCGCAATTGCGCATCGAACATGTAGCGCTCATACTCTTTTTGTTTGATCAAAACATCCATACTGTCGGCATCATGTTCAGTGGCTTCTAAAACATCGTGACCAAAAATCAGTCGGGCCCGCTCAATGAGACCCTCGACAAAGACATAACCAACTATAATCAGCACTGGCACCAGATAGAGCCATTGGTTAGCCTTGAAGAGTGCAAAGTTAAAGGCAGAATGGTAGAGCCAGGGTATGAGAAAGCCAGCAACCATCAGGCTGATATAACGTTTGGGTATCTTACATAGATTTGCATAAGCCAGGTGAAAACCCATAATCGCACCGCAGAGCACATGCAGAGGTGCCGAGCTCATACAGCGCATTAGAATTACGTAGGCCGAAAACTTAAAGCTGAATAGAATATTCTCTGCAAATGAGAAGCCGAGGCCAATCATAACTCCACTGAAAATACCCTCAGTTGTTGAAAAGTCGCGTGAAAATCTGGTGATGACCACATAAAGTAAAAGATAGCGCAGGGCCTCTTCGGTAAGGGCCGAATATACAAAGGCCCGCAGCCAGGGTAAATCGGTTTCACCAAATTGACGCTGCAACAGCAGAGCTCCGGCCGAGATCATGACTCCCAGAAAAAAGTCTTTGGCATGAAGCAGCACCAGCCCGCGATCAAAAAAGAATTTGTTAAAATACAGATAAAAGAAGACGGCAACCGGGGTTAGCGCTACCAGAGACTTGAAAAGAATCTGCACAGACCCAAGAAAAGAAGAGAATTATTTCTGCAAAGAATAAAAAAGCCCGGCAAAGCCGGGCTTTTAGTTGAACCTGTTCAGCCTGAATCAGGCGCGACGGCGCTGAATAAAGCTGAATAGAATAAAGCCCATCAAGGCAATGGCTGCGATGACGAACAGAGTTGAGTTGTTGCTGGCAGCACTGCTGAGATAGGCAGAAAGAGCCGAGCGCTCAGAGTCACCAACCCGTTTAAGGCGAATCTTCTTCAGCTCAATGTTTGCATCGTATTCACCTTTTTTGTATTTGTCATTCGTCCATTTTATGCTGACCACGGTATCGCCGCCGGTCAGATCAAGAAAGATTGAACCTTTCTTGAATTTGTTAACATCTGCAGGTACCATGGCGGTATCGGTTACACCATCGCCGCTTATTTTAACCTTAAAGAATTCATAACCAGGGGGCAGCGAGGCGGTGCGGTTTTTGGCATGCAGGGTAATCTTGTACTTGCCTGCCGGCAGGGCAGGGTAACAAAAGTCAAGCTGCTGGTTGCCCCAGTAGGTATAGGCGGTACGCTTTTCGCCCCAGAACCAGCGACCCTTGGTACGGCAGTACTGGTCTGCTCTGCGGGCCAGACGTGAGTGTTTACGAATAAAACGCTTGTATTTAAGCTTAACCCGCTTTATCTGAATATTTGCATCGTACTCGCCTTT
>CAZHLC010000043.1:0-11817 GCA_964532545.1 uncultured Leptospiraceae bacterium
CCTGGTTCTCGATTGAAATTCTGGGCCTGACTTCAAAAACCTTTGGTGCTCTGTTAGGAATTATCACAGCCGCGGCCGCGCTTTTGGCCTACAATCTCTGGTTCAGTTTGCGACCTGATCAAGAGGCTGTTTCTGAATCATTGTTTAATTTTCTGCAGCAGCAGTATGGCCTGACCCAGCAAGAAGCCAACATCTGCGACCTGATTAATGAGGGCTACAGCCGCCAGCGCATTGTTGAAACTCTGGCCGTCAGTGATGGCACCTTTCGCAACCATTTATCAAACATCTACCTCAAAACAATCGATAAAGGCGGCCCAACTGAGAGCACCGGCAAAGACAAGCTGCAGCGTTTGACGGTCTTTCTGAAAAAAATCAGCTGATTCATGACATATGTCATACGTATTTGGGCCAATATGACATAGCTCATATGGGCTAAGCTGGTGTTTTTAAGTACACTGGTCTCTATGAAAAAACTGATTCTGGCGCTTACTATGCTTACCATGGTGGGCTGCAACATACAAGAAATAGTGGTGAAAACCTTTTTCACCAGGCTGGTTGATTATTTTGAAGCACAAAGCCCTCGCGAACAACTTCAGCACATCAAGGGGCCCCTTTACAGCTTCTACCAGTCTTTTGATCGCAACCTGATTGTTGAAGGTAAGAAGAGCCTTCTGGTGATAGACCCCTTTAATAAAAGCTTTGTTCGAGCTTTGAAGGTTCGCCTGAAGAAAAAGTTGAATAAACCGGTTGATACCCTTATCTATTCACATTATCATCTTGATCACGTTAAGGGTGGCGCCGCCCTTGGTGCAAAAAGAATTTTGGCACATCGCAAAGTGAACCAGTACTGGCTGCAGCTGGCTGAACTGGGTGAAGACCAGCGGGCTGAGATTGCCCCACCCACCCGGCTCATTGAGGGTGATCAAACCCTGAACTTTTCAGGTGTTGAGATCAGGCTGATTCACCTGGGTAATGGCCACAGCGATACCCTCTACGCGTTTTATTTTCCCCAGTATAAAGTGCTATTTGCACCCGACATGGGCTTTGTTCGCACCATACCACCGGGGGGCCTGCCTCATATGTATTACCCCGGCTATGCTGCAGCCATGAAAAAGCTGGCGAGCATAAACTTCGAAATTTTTGTGCCCAGCCATTTTCAAACTGGTAACAAGCAAGACTTTCTCGAGTACCGCGGTTTTCTCAAAGACCTGCGTGCAGCTGTGGTGGCTCAGGTCAAAGACCGGGGGCGGCCACACAATCACGATGAAGCTGAAGAGCTTTACAGCGCCCTGTATCCCCGATTAAAAAAGAAGTATGGTCATTGGCATGGTTTTGACGCCATGATTCTGCCCAACCTGATCAGGCAATTTACCGGGGTTTATCTGGGCTACTAGCAGCCATGGTCAAATTAACCTGCCAGATCAATCTTCAAACCACAGGCCGGGGTTCATCTGGCCTTTCGGGTCAAGGGCCTTCTTCAATTCGCGCACAGCCCGGCGATGTATGGCGGGGTATTCTTTCTTCGCCCATGGTTTGTGGTCGCGACCCATGGCATGATGATGGCTGATGGTTCCGCCGGCATTAATCAGTGCTTCATTGCCAGCATTGCGTATGTCTTGCCATTGGCTGTGCAGCGAGCCGTGTTTGCCCGGCCCATAGAACGAATAATAGAGACAGACACCATCGGGGTAGGCATGCGTCACCCTGCAGCCTACCCGCCCGCTGCCGCAGGCTGCGTTTACCGCCTTAACCGCTGCATCTTTGACTGTGTGATAAAACTCATTCACCTTACTGTAAGGTATCGATGTTTCAAAGGTATCGGCCACCAGACCGTAGTCAAGCAGATGATCGCGCATATAGGGTTGTTTAAAGAAAAAACGAATCCAGTCTCTTAGTACTTTCGAGGCATCTGCATCAAGTTTGCCGCCCGCATCTTGGGCCAGCTCGGTAAGCATGTTGAGTTTGTCTTCAACTACCGGTAGCGTCGATTCGTCGGCCAGAATCATCAGGGCCTGCTTCTTACCTTCGCGGCCTGCCAGTATCATGGTATTGGCATACTCATCAGGGTCTAGTACCCGTACCTGCACAGGGTACAAATCACTCTGGGCCACCAGCCTGGTAGCCTCAAGGGCTGCCTCGAAAGTATCAAAGGCAATACCGCGAAAACCACGATAGCGGGGCACCGGATAGACCCGCAGGCGCACCGATGTAATAAAACCAAGTATACCTTCACTGCCCAGCCAGTACGAGCGGGGGTCAATGGCCACACTGGTTGCTGGCAGGGGTCGAATACTGAAAGACTCGCCGTTGGCCAGCAGGCCATCAAGGGCCTGCACCCGCTCTTCAATTTTAGCATGCACCACACTGTTATGGCCGGCCCCCCGGGTAGCCACCCAGCCGCCCAGGGTACTATGGTGATACGATTGGGGATTATGGCGCACGCACAAACCCGCCGGTTTGAGAGCATCGTCAAGGTCGGGCCCCAGAATGCCGGCCTCAGCATGTACCACCCGTTCACGCTCGCTGATTTCAAGCACCTTATTCATGTTCTGCAGATCAACAGTCACTATGGCCGGGTGATGGTCGATACCTTCGGCATTGATACCACCCACCACGCTTGAGCCGCCACCAAAAGGTATAAGTGCATAGTTATTTTTATCAGCCCATTCAATAATCTGGCCAAGCTCGTCTTTGGTTGCGGGTGTGGCGATGGCGTCGGGGGCTGGCAGATTTTTTTCTTCGCGCAGCCTGGCCAGATCAAGAAAGCTGCGCCCCATGGCCCGTAGAACCCGCTCTTCATGATTTGTGGTCACCAGATTCTGTAAATTTGCTGGCACCTCTATGCGGCTCTTGGTGAGATTCACATCAGCAGCTGTTGGTCGCTGCCGTTTTTCAAGCTGCTGGTTGCCAAAGAGGGCCTTCATTGAAGTCTGCAGCTGCTCGATTTCTTTTTCTTTTAAATCGTTTTCTAGATAACCCCAGCCAACCGGGTTTCGGGTTCTGGTCTTCGCTTTTTTTACCATCGCCTGCCTCTGACTTTTACTGGCCGCGATAAATCACGTTCTGGCCGGCCAGCCACTGTTTGTATTTTTCTTCACCCATACTGGTTTTGAGAGCACTCGAATTTACAGCTGTGCCTTTTACAATTACATACTTAGAATAATAGATCAGTGCAAAGTAATACTTCACATCGATTGTGGTATTCACCAGAATATCAAAGTCTTTGCCTGCCGCTGCAAAAGCCTTATCAATTGAGTCTTCAAAATCATAGCCTATCATATAAGGATAATATGTTTTACCCTCAACCTGCTTACCCTTTGATAAATCAATATTTGCAGCTGGTGCCTGGCCCTTAACAAGGGTGGCATTTTTAACCAGATGATGAGCACAGCCTTGAAAAACGAAGAATGCTGCGCCTAATAAAAGAAGATACTGTATTTTTTTTACCATTTTTATTTACCCCACAAAAGAAACGCTGTGAGGCATTTTACCCGTATGTGCCGGGCTGAGAAGAAAGAAATTCACTGGTTTTCGTTAGCTGAAAATCAGCGGTTTTGCCGATAGTAGTGGCATGAACAAACTCAAGTCACTGTGGCAGAACCACAAGATCGAGGTTGTTATCGTTCTGCTATTATATCCCCTGACATATTTAATGGGATGTTACGTGCACAAGACACCCAGCATTGATCGCGAAGCCAGGGTCTACCCCCGCGAAGGTAAAAAAGAAACCGGAATTCTGATGAGTATCTCAAATAAAGAAGTTCGTCTGGTTGACCCCGATATTATCTTTCATCTTGATGAAGTAAAACGTATCGATTTTTTTAAGAAGCCCGATAAAAAGCGCGAACTCTCAAAAAACGAAAAACGTTTTCTGGGCCGTTATAGTGTCATTGTAGGCACCTTTAAGGGCCGCCTGGTTTTCTATAAAAAGCGCAACGGTTACCTGGGTGGCTACCTTCAATTCAGCAACTGGGGCAAGGGTAAACGCGAATACCTGCGCAAAATCAGGGTGCGCGGTAAGAAGATCACCTTCACCCGCTCATGCTCTGGGGCTAAATGCAGCAAAATCGGCTCAAACCGGGCCTTTTTTCAGAATTACAAGGGCTCACTCAAAGGCAAAGACATTTACGGCACCTACGGCGGTAACCTCTCAAGCGGCCGCTGGCGCGCTCTTGATTAACTTTGGAGGCGCCAGGTGCTCCTGGCGCGCTTTAGATTAGCTTTGGGGGCGCCAAGTGGCCCCCAGGTCACACTATGTGACCAGGTTGCGCCGCGGCACGAGGCAGCTTAGGCGCAATGGCGCGCTATTGACTAACGCTGCCTCACCTGCCACATAACCACATTGGCCAGAATTTCAGAACCAAGAAAGGTATCTTCGCCCACTTTGTGCTGATCACTTTCGGGCTCGAGCTTATTAATTAGAAACACAATCTTACCTTTAAGATCACGTGGCGCAATCAGCGCCTGGGTATAAGTCATGGTTTTTATGTGTTTGAAACTGCTGTTGGGCACGACAAAGGGCTTCTTCAGTGGTTTGTATCCCAACTGGTCGAGAATTACCACCGACATGTGGCGAAAGCGCAGAGTACGCTTTTTGAAATAGTCTTTTTTATCACGGGGGTCATAGATTTTCATTGATGGCATAATACGCACCCCCTCAGGGCGAATCTGGGCCAGTACATGTGAAGTCTCTTTGACCGAATTGATAAGATAGGGCCGCGAGATCTGAAAGGTGGGGTTAAAACCCACAAAGGTAATTTTCGGGGCCTGTTTGAAGGCAGCCCGCAGGGGCCGGTCTATATCAACTGATGCCTGTGAGGCATACCACATATCTATCGCCAGATAGCGGGCTTGGCGATGAAACTTTTTTACGAAGGTGGTATGCAGACGGCGGGCAGCATGGCGCAACTGGTGCACATTGAACTTCTCAATGGTGGTATGCATTTGCAAATCAGTTTTAGTGACTTGAACAATCACAAAATCATCTTTCTTCAGAGCTAATGCTGGCGAGAGCAGCAACAGGTAAAAAGCAATCTGCTTGACCACCTCTTCATTTCTCAAAAAAGAACCAACAAGTCAACGTATTAGTTAGAGAGGAAAATTCAATGAGTCAAATCGATCAGGTTCGTGAAATGTTAAAAAATGGCGCTAAAATTATTGATGTGCGCACCCCCAACGAATATGCCAGTGAGAGCTACCCCGGGTCGATTAATATTCCCCTTGATCAGCTGCAGAGTCGTATTGACGAGCTGGGCGAAAAAGATGCCCCTCTTGTTCTGCACTGCCAGGCCGGTGGCCGCTCTGAGCAGGCCCGCCAGTTTCTAATGAGTCAGGGTTTCACCAACCTGATTAACGCTGGCGGCATCGACGACATGCGCGCCTTAGACGAATAACCTCACCTAATTGTTTCAGCAGCGTGCATTCTATTAGCCCCTCTTCACCAGTGGAGAGGGTGAAATCTAATACTCACGGTTACACACACAGGTGAGGTTAGCGCTTCTTCTTTTTACGTTTGCGCACATAACGCAGCTCACCCACTTGGTCTGCGTAGCTTGGGCCTTCGTCTTCTTTATCTTTTTTATCGCGTTTCTTTTCGTACCACTCTCTTTTAAGTGGGTCGACCTTTTGCTTATTTAGAGAGGTCAGCGTCTCAGCGTCGTGCTCAATCTTTAATACCGGAACCTCTTCGGCCTTTGGCTTACTGGCTGCTGTCTTGGCTGGGGCTTTTTTGGCGGGCGCCTTCTTGGCCTTGGGTGCAGCCTTTTTTGCAGGTGCCTTTTTCGCGGGGGCTTTCTTAGCTACCTTTTTGGCCGGGGCCTTTTTCTTAGCCGTTGCTTTTTTGGCGGGTGCCTTCTTGGCGGTTGTTTTCTTAGCTGCTTTCTTTTTGGCCATGTGACATAATATCCTTTCAAAAATCGTGCGTCAAATCAAAATCGGCGGGGTTTAACACTTTGCCAATTAGAAAAAGCGGCCGATACTTTCTTTATGGTACGCGGAATCTACACCGGCGCCTCAGGCATGAGTGCTATGCAGAATAAAATGGATGTGATCGCCAACAATCTGGCCAACGTTGATAAAACGGCCTTTAAACGCGATATCACCCTGTTTAAAACCTTTCCTGAGCTGCTGTTGCATCGTGAAAACGATGACGGTGTGGGCTTCATGCCCATGGGCAGCTTCGATATCACACCGCTGGTAGGTAAACTGGGCACTGGCGTTGAGGTGAACGAAGTATTCACCCGTTTCGAGCAGGGCAATGTCAAATTGACCAACCGCGATGCCGACCTGGCGCTCAATGGTAATGGTTTCTTTGTGGTACAGACCAACCGGGGCGCCCGCCTGACCCGCAGTGGTGCCTTTATTCTGAATAAAGATGGTATGCTGGTTACCCCGCAGGGCTTTCCTTTGCTGGGTGAAAACGGCCCCATTCAGGTCAACCGCAACAATTACCGTATTAATTCACAGGGTGAAGTTATTATCAATGGCGACCTGGGCACCGACCCCGAAGTAATCTACGGCAAAGATAAAAACGACTTTCGTAACCCGGTGGTGATTGACAAGCTGATGGTCAGGGTGGTTGATTTTCCCCGCCATCTCAACAAAGAGGGTGACTCGTTCTACGTAACCACCCCAGAATCTGGCGAAATGCGCCCGCCTGGTGTACACCCCTACACAAATAAGCCCGAGCAGTTTCCTGAAATATTACAGGGATACTTAGAGGCTTCAAATGTCAACGTCGTGCGCGAAATGACCAACATGATTGAGGTACAGCGGGCCTATGAGATGAACCAGAAGGCCATTACCTCGCATGATTCTATGACCGGCCAGCTATTGAGTATTACGCGTTAAGTTATTAAGAACTTGATTCTTCTGGCAATACAATCCGAAATTCACTGCCATTGCTTGAAGTCTCTTGCAAAGTAACCGTGCCGCCCGCCTCTGCAATTAGCAGGCGAGACATATACAGCCCAAGGCCGGTATCACCTGCTTTGTGATGGGGCAAATGACTGACAGTCATTTGCCCCATGGAAAGGCTTACCGCAAAATAGCATCAACTAAGACTAATTGATTTTCGATATTTTTGGTCGGCCTTAACTTTTCTTGGGTGGGGCTTACCGTTGTGTTCCACGAAGTACTTCAGCTCTTCATGAGCTTTCTTAAGTACCCCGCCGAACTGTAGGCGCATTGGCAAGGCCATCAGAATATTGAATGGAAACAGCAGTTTTACATCAAGACTCATTGTTACTTTTGAGTTATTGCCCTGAGGCAGAACCTTCCAACTGTTTAGCAAGCGCTTTACAAAGAAAGGCATCTTTGCCCCCTTAGCAGAGTAAGCCATTTCCATTCGCTCGCCACTGTAGGCCTCGATTTGCTCTTTGAACGCCCCTAGCTCTGTATCACAGACTCTGCCTACAGTCGGGGCTCCTTGCAACGGCTTGCCTTGGCTTATCCCAGACGAACTGTTGACGGAACTTGCCCATTTGTACGCATCTGCATAATTCGGACCGAGCACACTCCACACCTTAGTGCTAGGGGCATGTATTATTGTTTCTCTTTCAAGTTTCATTTGATTCTCCAATTTTCGTTATTCAGGTGATGTAATCACCTGCGAAAGTTGGATGCAGCAAATTCTCATGTGTTACAGCTTTTCGAATTTTTCAAGCAATGGCAAATCACAGTACTTCATAAGAAATGCTTCATCAAATCTTCATCTTTTAAGATATCATTGACGATGGTTTCTGCATTCAATCTCTTGCGAATGGGGTGCTCTCTGAATAGTTCGGTATATTTGTGCTCAAAGTTCTCACTCACATCAACGTAATTTGAATCGACGTAGTCTCTGATCCGACTCGAAAAATCGACATTGAACTTCATGCTATCTTTGTCTAGCGCACCGAGCTCTACCAGTGCCTTGGCCTTTTTCTTACACCGACATGGATTAGCAGTATTTACCAAGCCGCATTTATTTTGCATAAAGTTGTGCAACTCAGTTCGAGCACGATGGAGCTTAACTCTAAAATTACCAGGAGATAAATTCATCACCTCTGCTCCAACATTATGGTCAACGCCAAATGTATCTCCAATAATGTATACTAATCGTTGTTCACGTGTGAGACACATAAGCATTCCCGACATACACTGGTATTTTAGTTCATCGGCGACTTCATTCAGCTCAAACTCTTCTTCTGGAGAGATGTATGGGCTAGGTAGCGCGTCTAATTTCTTCGCATGATCTTCGAAAGATATGAATCTCTTTTCGCCTTCGCGTCGCTTAGCTTGTAAGAATTCGTTGGTAACAATTCTATACAGCCAGGTGCGAAATTTACTTTTGAATTCAAATTGATACAGCTTCGTCATTACTTTGACCAAAACTTCTTGAGTAAGGTCGTTAGCATCATTAATGTCATGAACCATTTTCCACGCGACATTAAAGATAAAAGTTTGATGAAGCTCAATCAGGTCACTTAGTGCCTTTTTGTCACCGGTAAGCGAGAGTCTAACAAGTTCTACGCTCTGCGCTTCAATTTCTTCATTTGAAAGGGGATTCTTCATCTTCTTCTCTCCGGCACCTCTGGCTGGCCTTGCCCAGCCAGAGGGAATGTTTGCGTATCTATCATTGACTTTTTGTTGTAAACGCAGCATCTCTGATCTCGAATGTGTGAACAGAGCTTGCGTCTAGATCGGTGCCCAATAACGCGTCCATTTTGTGCGGTAAATAGACGCCGTTAATTTTCTTATAGTCTTTAAGTAAATATACTGCTTTTATAAAATTGGCCGCATCTCTTACTGTAAATAAGACCGCATCAATTCGATAGTTTGCCTTGTTAACATATAGTATCCATTGATCAAAGTTCGCTTGAGGCTCAAGAGTACCCCATGAAGCCATGATTCTATGGTAGTTTTGACTATTTTCCTGTACGTCATCGACATATGCCCACTTATCTGCATTCTGAATATGAAAAGGTAAAATGGCCATATATTCTAGAGTATCATTAAAGATTCTTTTGTCGATATCGTCATCGAAATTCTTTGTCTCTTCCCCAGCAGGAATGATATAGAACTTCTCATTGTGAGTACCCCATACCTTACCCCTTTCGTCGCCTTCCAGGAATTCGATCGATGTATTGCCGAATTTCTGAGGATCGAAATTCATTCTATAAGACGCACCATTATCATCCCATTCCATCCAAACCCATTTGGTTAATGTACCATGCCAGGTGTCCTTAAAGAGGAAGGTCCCCTTCCGGAGCTTCGTATGGGCTTCTTGCCCCCCATGAGCTTCTATGACCTTGGCATAGATATCCAAGGCTTTTCGTTCATTGCTTGCGCTTACTCCATTCTTAATCTTATCAGTGCGTATGTCAGCAGTGCCGCAGTTTACAATCGCAGATAACACAAGAGCCATGAAACCAATTTTAAACGTCTTTTCCATTGTTTTCTCCATATTTTCACATTCAATTGTGCGCCCCGCGATACCGAGGCAGACGCTAGAATTATCCAAATACTTGGCCCCCGATGGCATAACCACCTTCGGCGGTTTCGTCGATTTGGACGCCGACGAATTGCTTAATATCGCCCTTACCTAATTCTCTGGCTGTATTTGCCAGTGTATCGGTGAGAGCACCTATTAGCTTCTCTTTCTCTGGTTTGCTCCACGCATTTGGTGGAACAGCTACACGAATTGTTGGCATAGCTAACTCCTTTTACTTTTGTTGTGGAGTTTGATGCGTGTATTTCGGGGGTGTTACAGGTTTGAATAAAAAAATAGCCTATTTTATAATGAATTGATAATCGGTCTTTGATGGATGATGTAAGCGTTTAATCTTTAAGGGCCCGAAGATATCTGCTAGTATATTTCCGTGATAAGTGCAAAGGTTCAATATCATTGGCGGTCTTAGCTAAAACAAGGGGCCCTTGCCAATTAGAGTTGTGTATCTGATTGAATAAGGTCTGGTTGGTAGTTGTTTAGTTAGTGGAGTTGAGCAATGAGGGCAGATTTTGGGGTAGAAAGTCTGTAAGATTTTATTAGTCAGGTCGGTGTAGTATTCTGTATTGACGCCTTGAAAATCATGGGTTTCTATGGTTTTGTGGGGATTGTGCTTAGCTGATTAATTTGTATTTGGCTGATACAGATGGTGTAGATGAGAATCATGGCACCATATTTCTGTACAATTTCTTGTTAGAATTCTGATAGACATACAGTCACACAAAGACAGTTGTTTTGCACCATGAAGAAAATACTGATCACCTTATTTTTTATCAATTCTGCGATTTTTGCCCAACCGCTGTTTCTCGATGACAAAGAAGAAACCACTAAGCCGGTAAAGACTGCAAAACCCGTCGAGACTAAAAAAGAGGCGAGCACCCGGGTTGAACCCCGGCAAACGGCCACAACTGCCAGGCCCGCCAAAGCAACCAAAGCAGATGCAGAGCCCTGGTATAAAACCATAAAGTTCAGTGGCATGATCAGATGGCGACCAGAAGTCAGAGAAAATGTGTTATTCAGATCTGGTTCAACAGAAAGCTGGGTGGCTCAGAAAGCCTGGTTAACTTTTTCGAAAACCTTCCAAGATAAGTCGACGGCAGTTATTCGGCTACAAGACGTCAGAGTCTGGGGTGGCCAGGCTTCAAGCGGCGCAGCCACAGATACAGCAACAGAACAACAGGCTGTCGATGTGCGCGAAGCCTACATTAACCTGAAAGACTTTCTGGGCTCGCCTATTGATGTGCAGATTGGTCGCCAGAGAATTTTTTACGGTGAGATGCGACTGCTTGGCCATTTAGACTGGGCCAATGTGGGGCGCTCTTTTGATGCAGTACGCTTCAAGTATGATATACCACAGACAAACAGCCTGCACGTTTTTGGCTCAATTATAGAAGAAGGTAATTCACTTGATTTAAATAATGCAAGTGCAAATACCAATGAAAGAAGTTTTGGCGGCATCTATAATACATTCAAAGGCCTTGGGTTTATGCATATCGAAACATATGGCTTTGCCCGCCACAATGCTGATGACCCCAGGTCTGAAAGCATTTACACTGTGGGCACAAGAATCACCAACAGAACCCGGGGCAAGAAGCCACCTAAGGGTGTGAACTTCGACTACGCCCTTGAAACGGCCTACCAGTTCGGTAAGTTTAACAACCAGAACATTGAAGCCTATGCAGGGGCCCTGTTAGCCGGCTATACCTTCGATGCTGGCATTAAAATTCGCCTGGGCGCAGAAGTTTCTGTGGCCAGTGGTGACAAAGACGCCAATGACAACAAATATCAAACCTTCAATCA
This sequence comes from uncultured Leptospiraceae bacterium, assembly GCA_964532545.1. Lineage (GTDB taxonomy): Bacteria > Spirochaetota > Leptospiria > Turneriellales > CAZHLC01 > CAZHLC01. Next base: position 11,288 of record CAZHLC010000043.1, read on the forward strand.
ATTATACGCAGTACCTCACTACATTTATGGCATACAAGATTTAATTTCATGGCAGAACATGGCCAGTGCCGGGCCCAGCCTGAAGTTTATCTTCGTACCGGGCATGAGTCTCACAATGAGCTACCTGTACTTTCAAAGATTAGAAACATCAGATGCCTGGTATAAGCTGCCCGGTGGCACAGCCACAAACCTGACAGCAGCCGAATTAGGTAGTTCTGAAGAGCTGTACCATGAAGGCGATATACTGTTTATCTGGCAAGCGCGCGAGTATCTGAACCTGCATTTAGGTTATGCCATCGCCTATGCAGGCAAGGGTGTGGCAGACAGCGCGAATACCGACCGAATGACCTCACATTGGGGTTATATGATGACTACTATCAAGTTCTGATCGAACTGAAAAATGGTCTTGGCCTGCTGGCCCCGTCTTGATAAGTAACACCATGCAAAGATTCGTTTTAGCAGCAATCATGTTACTTTTTATGACCTTCTGTAATTCAAGTAAAGATAGACCCTGCCCCAGCATCTACATT
>CAZHLC010000044.1:0-11795 GCA_964532545.1 uncultured Leptospiraceae bacterium
ATGCGGCCCTCTTCGCAGGGCATACTTGAAGCCCTGCTTGATGGCCTCACCAGCCAGGGTATCGATATAATTGATATTGGGCTTTGCTCGAGCCCGATTTGTTACTATGCCAATGGCCATCTGGGTACCGATGGCTCTTTTATGATAACAGCCTCGCACAACGGGGCTGCTTACAATGGTCTGAAAATCTGCCTCGAGGGCTGCCTGCCTCTGAGTTATGAGCACGGCCTGAAGCATATTCAAGAGACGATTCAGGCTGATGCTCTACCAGACGCTCAGTCAAAAAAAGGGAAAATAGAAAGTATTGATTATAGCCTTGAATACGGCAAAAGTGTAGAGAAGCATGCCCGCTTCAAACACAAACCTGCCATCGTGGTAGATTATGGCAATGCCATGGGCTCAAAAGAAATAGAAGCAATTGAGCACCTTTTTGAAATTATTCCACTGTACAAAGAACTCGATGGCACTTTTCCTAATCATGATGCCAACCCGCTGAAGGCTGAGAACGTTAAAGAGCTTCAAAAGCAGGTCGTAAAAAACCGGGCCTCTTTCGGCGTTGCCTTTGATGGCGACGCTGACCGCTGTGGCTTTGTAGACAACGAGGGAAACCGCATAGATATGGACCTTGTAACCGCCCTGATTGCTCTCGATATCATCGATCGCCAGGGGCCCGGTAAATTTTTATATGACCTGAGATCAAGTAAGTCAGTGCCCGAGGCCATCAGGGCAGCGGGTGGTGAGGCGCAGATGACCCGGGTCGGGCATGCCGGCATAAAAGAAGATATGCGTTCTAACGGGGCTATCTTCGCAGGCGAACTCTCGGGGCACTACTATTTTAAAGATAACTATTATTCTGAATCTGCAGCCAGGGTGCTGGTCATGCTTTGTAATATTCTTGAAAAAGAACAAAAGTCGCTACAGCAGCTTATTGAGCCACTGAGAAAATATCATAACACCGGTGAAATCGATCGACCCTTCGATGGAAATAGCACCGTGCTCAAAACCCTTGCCGAAAAATTTGCCGATGGCAACCAGTATGGGCTCGACGGTTTATCAGTAGAATACCCCGACTGGTGGTTTAATATTCGCACTTCGAATACTGAACCCAAGCTACGCATCTTCATTGAAGCTGAAAGCGCAGAGTTGCTGGCAAAAAAGAAGAAAGAGCTGCTAGCTATCATCGATGCTACCTGAAAAGCTGGGCCCCTATATCTTTTGGCGCTTCTTTTCGTAATAGAAAACCCCCTGGTATTTCGAAGCCATCTTACGCAGAGTCAGTTCTCTATGGTTCGACTTATCTTTTCCAGTGTATTCACCATCTTGTTCTTGAAAAATGATATTCTGATAAACCAGTGCCTGGTCAGAGTCAACAAGATCGAACTGGCCGGCCAAATCAGGGCGAAGAAGTGAAACGGGAATTGTTATTGGCAAAGTCGCCGTATCAGCCACAAAACTGAGTGGCACATCGATGGTATACAACGTGCTACCTAGAAGTGGCAGGCACCCCCACTCTCGGCCGCAAGAGAAACCTAGCTTTGAGATTTTCGAAGCATCGTGGCGTACCCCGCGGTATACCGCCCAGCCCTTGTTGTGAGTGCCCATAAACGTGCCGCAAGAACACACACTGAGCAAAATCGCTGTAAGAATTGTTTGATGCAAATTAACCCTGGCCATCTATGGTCTACTGTATAGAGAAATAATTTTGCAAACCTTTTCAAGCAGAAAACAATTGGTCGAAGTTGAGCCCGGGCTTGAACTTAACATGCTGGGCAGAGTCGAGGGCTCGCCGCATTTGCGCCTCAGCATCATAAGTTATGGCCAAACTTGAAGCATTGCCTAAAAATTGACAAAAACTAATCTACTTTGCAGTATTCAGTATATTCTAAAGCTGTAGTTCTAAAGTCACTGGTGGTTACACCATCTTCAAGGTTATCTTCACTGAAAACCTGATTATTATCTTCATCAAAGTGAAACCGATTCGTTCTGGCGACGGCCCCGCCACAATGTCCGGTAAGGTTTGAGATTTTCTCATCGTATACTCTGGCATTGTCATCGTAAACATAACTAACGTCTGCAAAACAATCTAAACTCGCCGTATAAATACCATTTGCTGTGAGGGGGCGGCCGGCCTTATCATAGGATGTAGAATTGATCACTTCAGTAGATCTAGCAAATCTTATCATTTGGCGGTTTTCATCGATAGAATTGGTCGCATCTACGGACCCTGAGAATAGCCTTGTATGCCAATATCTCAAGCCACTTGCACTACCCTCTTCAATAAAAGAATCAAAGCTTAAATACTTATTTATTTGAGTGAAGGCAATAGAACCGGTCAGAATAACGCTGAGCTCATTGGTAGTCTGATCATAAGAACTTGAAACTGCCCCTGTATTAGAACCCTGCACGTAAGTGCCTGATGAGATCAATTTGCGACAAAGCTGATCATTGTATGAGCAGGCGGTAAGTATGGTTATACACAGGTAGGCAACGAGGCGCATTTTTTACAAGTTTACAATGTTTGAAAAAGGGTCAATGTTAATCTTTGTAAGTTTCAAGCTTAACCAAAAGAATTTCATTTTCATAACCTCAGGGCCATGCCCAAACCAAGACGGGCAAATTTAATTAATTTTTTATCATAGTGCGCATGAAAAGCGGTATCGAGACTGATCAGCATAGATGAGCTTAGAATATAATCAAAACGGTTACCAATCTCGGCCGATGGCAGTAAAAAGAAGTCTGAATCTACCAACCCAATATAACTACCTGCATCGATGCCCAGTGCCAAATAAGGTCTTGTTGCAAAAGAAGAACCCAATTTAAAAGGTAACCCCATATAAGGTTGCACCACGAAGAGTAGCACTTTATCGCGATTGCTTTGCCTCTGCAAGAAGTAATAAAAACCGAGCTTTACACCTGTTTCAAAGGTTGGTAACAGTTTATACGAAGCGTCGAAATTAGTGCCAATACCGGTTAAAAAACTTCGAGATAGAAAACCAAAAGGCCTCAGCACCCCGGGTGTGACAGTAACGAGCCAGCGTCTACCCGAAATATCTGCCGCCTCACTTTTATGTATATCTTTTTTCAAAGAGACTCTGAAACTTTGAGCTTCAGCTGCCGCCTGTTTTTTAGTCTTTAAACCCGCTGACTTCGCTGCCACTTTAGCCCAGGCTTTTTCACGGGCTGCCTTTGGGGCCCCTGCCTTATATTTAACTTTTTTCTGCGCACTACCCTGTACTACCGGTGTAATTTGCACATTTTTCATAGCTACAAATACAATAAACGCGTCTTGAATACCGCGTCGCGATAGCCATTTAACAATACTTTTATCATCTTTCTGTTTCGCATAACCCAGTACAGGCTTCTGTTCAGACTCTTTGATTTTGCGCTCTTTAAAAAATTCAAAAATGGTTAGAAAACGTGCATCATATTTTTTTGCCAGGTGCCTTTTGAGATCTTTGAACTCTTTAAGGGCTTTTTTGCGACCTTTTTTACTCTTCCATGTTGGTACTAAGATCATCACTCTGAGTTGCTTTTGGTCTTTTTTTAATGCTTCTCTATCACTTTGTAGTGCAAAGCGATAGATACTATCTACGATTTTTTCGGCAATTATATCAATACGTTTAAAAACGCGATTGTTTACTTCGCTCTCTTCTCTAACCGTGCCAATGAGCTTTTTACCATCTTTGTGATATATAAAAGCATTAATTATCAGTTTTTGAGCACTGGCATCGTACCGGTAATTGCCGTATATGAGTATTTCACTATCGCCTCTTGTGGCAATATCTAAAGCCTGGGCATTTGAGTATTTGCCGTCTCGCGGGGTAATACCGGCAGCTATGCTGCGAGCTTTCTTTTGTTCGATAAACTCGAATTGTTTTACCATCGATTTTTTTATAGTGTCAGGTAGACTTTTTGCAACCCAGGTATAGGCGGGGTTATTCGTGTTATCAATAAACTCTAAAAAGCCAACGCGCGCAAGATTTTGATCTGCCTGTGCCCAGACAGTACTTGTAAGAATAAAAATCGTAACTATACGAAAAATGAATTTAGCCACGCCGTTGCCCTGTGTCTCATCTGACGGTTAAAACCAGGCAAAAGATAGAAAAAATAGCAAATATGTAAAGCGAATTAATCGCAGGCCTCTGTTTGCTGACTTTTAACAGTTGCTGGCCCTAAAACCACCTAAAAAAAAGGTTCAATGGGGCGACTATTTTCGATTGTTTTACCAGGCATACTGGTAGCGGCCACCGGTGTTGGCGCAGGTGATTTGGCCACGGCGGCCTTCACCGGTAACAAGCTTGGCACTGCTGTATTGTGGGCTGTTGCGGTGGGCGCCTTTTTTAAGTTCTCTCTCAATGAGGGCCTGGCCCGCTTTCAGCTGGCAACCCAAACCACCCTGCTTGAGCATGCCACCCAGAAGCTTGGGCGCATCTTTCACCTGATCTTTCTCTTATACCTCATCACCTGGAGCTTTTTTGTAGCGGCCGCTATTATCAGCGCCTGCGGTGTGGCCGGCTATGCCCTGGTACAAAAGACAGGCCTGTTGCAGGGCTTGTCTGCCGAGCAGGGTAAAATCTATTTCGGGGTGGCTCACAGCCTGGCTGGCTGCGCCTTTGTTTGGCTGGGCAACTTTAAAACTTTTGAGAGGCTGATGGCCACCCTGATCGGGCTTATGTTTATCTGCGTGCTGGTCTCTGCCATTCTGATGATTGACTCGTGGCAAAGTGTGATGACGGGTTTTACCCTGAGCATTCCCAAGTTTTCTAGCGGCGGCCTTGTGTATACGGTGGCCCTCATGGGCGGCGTGGGGGGAACTCTAACCGTGCTAAGCTACAGTTACTGGATGCGAGAAGCCGGGCGCTTTAGAGAAGATGCTCTCAAAACCTGCCGGGTCGACCTGGCTGTTTCTTATACCCTCACAGCCTTTTTCGGCCTGGCTATGGTGATCATCGGCAGCCAGGTGACCATCGAAGGCAAGGGTGCCAGGCTACTGGTGGCACTTACTGAAAGAATCAGTGAGCAGCTCGGCCCTGCACTGGGTTTAGTCTTTTTGATTGGCGCCTGGGGGGCCCTGTTTAGCAGCCTTTTGGGGGTCTGGCAGTCGGTTCCTTATATATTTACCGACTTCTGGCAAACCAAAAGAAACTCAAAGCCTCAGAGTAAAGAAGTCAATTCAATGCAGCGCGGTTACCTGCTGGCACTCACCTTTATTCCTCTGCTGGGGTTGTTCTTCAGCTTCAAAGAGATGCAAAAACTTTATGCGGTACTGGGTGCTATGTTTATGCCCTTCTTGGCTGTTTTGCTATTAATCTTTAATCGGCGGCATCAATTGAAAAATCGTGCGCTTACCAATGTCTTTTTGGTTCTATTGATATTTGCATTTCTTTGTTTCGGCTACTTTAGTTTGCGTTCGAAATTATTTTAGGCTTCATTGGTTCACACGAAAAACGCCTCGTTTCGCAGGTGCTATGAGCCGATTTTAAGACCCTCGCGACGCAGGCTATTTAGTCGCAAGCAAGCCCTTTTATCTAAATAATAGCAAAACTGCTGGCCAATTGTTGGCCACATTTTAGTTTAGCTTCTATCGCTGCTTCTACCTATCATTTAATATCACTTGGCTTATTCTACATGGCGGTGCTCGTTACCGGAATCTTTGCCAGCAAACGCGAGTCTATGGGTGGCAGCACCGAAAGCATGCTGTTGGCAGGTCGAAAAATGCCTGCCTTTGTCGGCATCTTCACCATGACAGCTACCTGGGTAGGCGGTGGTTATATCATTGGCACTGCCGAAGCAGTATTCGATTCGGCACGTGGTTTAATATGGGCGCAGGCCCCCTGGGGTTACGCCCTTAGTCTGATATTAGGTGGCATCTTCTTTGCCAAAAAGATGCGGCAATATAATTTCACTACTTTATTAGACCTTTTTGAGCGCCGCTATGGTGAAAAAACCGGTGGTGTTTTATTTATACCCGCCCTTATTGGTGAGATTTTCTGGTCGGCTGCCATTCTGGCAGCCCTGGGTATAACCTTTGCGATTATTTTTCAAATCGATATCACTTTGGCTATTATCATTTCGGCTGCCGTAGCCATTGGTTATACTACAATTGGCGGTATGTGGTCAGTTGCTTATACAGATGTGATACAACTATTGTTTATTCTTATTGGCCTGGGCGTGGCAGTACCCTACTTTATTGAAACGGCAGGCGGCCTCTCAGCCGCTATTAATGGCTACGAAAAGAAGTTCTCACACGGGCTGAGTTTAATGCCGCCTATCAGTTCTTTCTTTTCATCTACTACCGAATTCAAAAATTCAGCCTGGGTCTGGTTTGACTATGCGTTCTTACTGATTTTAGGTGGTATACCCTGGCAGGTTTACTTTCAGCGCGTATTATCTGCAAAAGACGATAACACAGCTGTTAAACTGTCTATTTATGCTGGCCTGGGCTGTTTGGTAATGGCCATACCCGCAGTTCTAGTGGGTCTGGCCGGCGCTAATTTCAACTGGGCAGACACTTCTTTAGGTCAGTCACCAGAGCCCAGCATGGTCTTACCCTACGTATTGATACATATGACCCCCCCGATCATTGCAGCCCTGGGCATGGGCGCTGTGGCCGCTGCCGTTATGTCTTCAGTAGATTCATCAGTTTTATCTGCCTCTTCGATGTTTACCTGGAACATTTTTCGAAAGCTGATTCGCCCTCAAAGTACAGATAAACAATTAAGGCAAATTGCCAAAATTGCCATTGTGCTTATCGGCGCTATAGCTACAGCCATTGCTCTAACTGTGCAGAGCGTTTATTCACTTTGGTATTTATGTGCCGATCTGGTTTATGTGTTGCTTTTTCCCCAATTGGTGTGTGCTCTCTTCTTAAAAAAAGTAAATAAGATTGGTGCATTAAGTGCTTTCTTTGTGGGGCTTTTTCTCAGGCTTGGTGGTGGCGATGCGACATTTGGCCTGCCAGCCTTTCTACCTTACCCCATGCAGGGGGCTGAGGGGGTTGAGTTTCCGTTTCGTACTTTTGCGATGCTCTGTTCATTGGTGTCTCTAATTTTTATCTCGAGGCTCACCTGGTCAAAAAGCCAGGCTAACGCTCTTGAAGAAACTACAGCGGCATCTAGGCTCCAAAAATAGATTCTATAGGGGCACCTTCGTTGGTATAAATGTGCTTAAGCTCGAAATACTCGTCGAGGCCAGCTCTGCCAAGCTCGCGCCCTATACCTGATTGTTTGTATCCACCCCAGGGGGCACTGGCAAAGTAAATATTAAAGTCGTTTATCCATACAGTTCCAAAACGAAGGGCTGCGCTGACTCTTTTGGCCCGTTCTTTGTCTTTTGTAAAAAAACCCGCAGACAGGCCGTAGACCGTATCGTTTGCCAACTTAATAGCCTCGGCCTCATCTGAAAATTTTTCAACCGTAATAACCGGCCCAAACACCTCTTCTTGTACTATACGCATAGAAGCTGAACAATCGGTAATCAAAGTTGGTTGTATGAAGTAACCACCTGGGTGGGGTGGCTGTGCCGGGCGACTGCCGCCATACTTTATAGTGGCTTTCTCTTCTCGTGCAATCTCAAAGTAAGATTCTATTTTTTTTCGATGGGCAGCCGATATAACCGGGCCCATCTGGCTACCCTTGTCGAAGGGCCCACCCAGTTGAATACGTTTTATACGTTCATGCACCCTGTCTACCATGTTGTCGTGAATATCTTTGTGCAATAACAGACGCGAGCCAGCTGAGCAGACCTGGCCAGCGTGATAAAAAACTCCGTTTAAAATGGCTTCGGTAGCCTGGTCTAAATCGGCATCTTCAAAAATAATATGTGGATTTTTACCGCCAAGTTCAAGGGCCAACTTTTTAACATTGGTGCTGGCTGCCTGCATAATGCGTTTGCCCGTTGCTAAACCACCAGTAAACGAGATGAGGTCTACCAGCGGGCTCTCACTCATGGTAGCGCCTGCAACCTGGCCAGTGCCGAGTATAAGGTTAAAAATCCCTGGCGGCAACCCTGCATCGTCGACCAGCATGGCCAGGCGTAAACTTGTAAGCGGTGTCAGTTCACTCGGTTTAAGCACCATAGTACAGCCAGCTGCCAGGGCCGGGCCTATTTTCCATGAAGCCTGCAGCAGGGGGTAGTTCCACGGGCAGATCATGGCGCAAACACCAATGGGTTCACTTACCACCTGGCTATTGCTATTGAGAGCATTAGTCTCAATAGTCTCTGTGTGCTTCTTCGCAAGGTTAGCATAGTAGTGTAAAACATCTACAACATCATCTATATCATAAAGGCTCTCGCTCAGGGGCTTACCAGTATCTAAACTCTCAAGCTCGGCTAACACTGGCTTATCTGCTACGATAGCACTTGCCAGGGTTTCAATATGGTTTTTTCTTAAAGCATGGTTTTGCTGGTAGTCAAAAGAATTGTCAAAGGTACTTCTGGCGATGGCAATAGCCGCTAAGGCGTCTTGCTTATCGGCCTCGGCCACCTCGCAGATAACCCCGCCTGTTGCCGGGTTTATGGTATCTCGGCTTGCTCTACTCTGGCCTTGCAGCCATTTGCCCCCAATATAAAGCCCTTTCTGTAGCTTATCTATACTGAAATTTTTCATTTACTTTTCTTTGCCTGGTAGAATTCTACTTTTTCGGGGCCAAGTGGTGAGTTACCAAGAATCATGTCAGCAGCCTTTTCGGCGATCATTAAAACTGGTGCATAGATATTACCATTGGTGATACTTGGCATGATAGATGCATCTACCACGCGCAGGTTTTCAAGGCCATGCACCTTGAGACTCTTATCAGTAACGGCCATGTTATCATAGCCCATTTTGCAGGTACAACTGGGGTGGTAGGCACTTTCACCCTCACGCCCTACGACATCTAAAATTTCTTTCTCTGCTTGTACTGATGCGCCAGGTGAGATTTCTTCACCGCGGTAATCGTCGAAGGCGGGCTGGTTAATTAACTTGCGAGCTACGCTGATAGCTTCGACCCATTCTTTCTGTTCTTGTCTGGTCGATAGATAATTAAAAAACACCCGTGGATATTGCAGGCCATCTTTCGATTTAATTTTGACAAAACCTTTCACATCTGTGTTCATGGGCCCTACATGTAACTGAAAGCCATGCCCGCCATGCGGCGATGAGCCATCGTAGCGAATGGCCACAGGCAAAAAGTGAAATTGCAAATTCGGGTACTTTACCCTGTTATTGCCACGCACAAAACCACCGGCCTCAAAATGGTTGGTCGCCCCAGCGCCTTTGTGTAAGAATAACCATTGAAAACCAATCTGTGGTCGTCGCCATGTCTTAAGAGCCGGGTACATGCTTACCGGTTTTTTGCAGGCATATTGCACATAAAGCTCAAGATGATCTTGCAGGTTCTCACCAACACCTGGTAGGTCTTGTCTAACTTTAATACCAATATCATTCAATTCTTTTCCATTGCCGATACCCGAGAGTTGCAAGAGCTGGGGTGAATTAATGGCGCCACCACAGAGAAGCACTTCGCCGGCAGAGATTTGCTGCTCTTTCTTACCGCGAACACAGCGCACACCGGTGGCTCGTTTTTTTTCAAAAAGAATTTCAGTAACCTGAGTTTTAAAAATAATATCGAGATTTTTTCTTTTTTTAATCGGATGATAATACGCTCTGGCGGCACTGAAGCGCCTACCACGATAGATTGTTGCATCAAAGGGGGCAAACCCCTCTTGCTGGTAACCGTTAACATCTTCTGTTAAGGGGTAGCCAGCCTGTTGAACGGCTTTAAAAAACACTTCAAAGAGCTCGTTTTTACAGGCGTGGGTCATCAAGTTCAGGGGGCCACCGGTTTGGCGATATGAGTCACCACCAAGAAGATGATTTTCCATTTTTTTAAAATAGGGTAAACAGTTGGCATAACCCCAATCTTCTAACCCTTTGTTCTCAGCCCATTTCTCGAAATCAAGGGCATTGCCCCGTATGAAAATCATTCCGTTTATACTGCTTGAGCCGCCTAATACCTTGCCCCTGGGTTGGTAGATACGCCGGTTAAACATAAAAGGCTCGGGCTCTGATTCGTACCACCAATTATAGGTCTTACTCTGCAGCGGAAAAGTCAATGCTGCTGGCATATGAAGGCGAAAATCAAATCGGTAGTCTGGTCTACCCGCCTCAATAACCAAAACAGAATTCGATGGGTCGGCGCTCAGCCGGTTAGCCAGCACACAACCAGCACTGCCACCGCCAATAATAATAAAATCGTAACGTTTCAAGGCGTAAGGGTCAATGCCAGGCCTGTATTGTCTAGAAGATTAGTGTAAGGTCTCTCTATAAACTACCAGGCGTTTACACATCGAAAGAGCATCAAAAGTATTCAGAGTGACTTCTCAGCATCGAATGGATATCGATTGCTGAATCTTCTTGCTTCAAAAACAGAGTGGCTGATTCTTGAAATCAAAGATCATGATTTTGAACATCGAGCTATAGTTTAACGAAAAAGTTCGCATGAAAATGATACTTTCGAAATTGTGATCAACCCCCTTTCGCAAGCCGAAAGTCAGCAAAATACGGGCTTCATTCAACATTAGCAACCAACCCTGCGGGAACAAAAATTCCTATGATACCCCCTACCGGTAAGCAGTATAGATACTCCCAAAAGATCATTGGGGTTGTTTCGTCACCAAGAAGATATGCCAGCTCTAAGACAGAGCCGCTAACGACGATGCCTGGTAGGCTCATATAAAACAGACCATAGATTTTTTGGCCTGGCATTATTTCTTTAATGGCCTGGGTGAACAAAAGGCCGAACATCGCAAGCAATGGGCCTGTTAGCCCCATAAAAGGTTCGTAAACTGTAAAACTAAGAGTAAGACCAGAAATATAGGCTGTCATTAAGAATAAATAGAAAAGTTTTCGAGTATCTGTCTGCTGATGAGAAGGCTTAAGAATAGTGACAACCATAAAAATCTCAACCAATGCGCGTATAAAATTAGAATGATAGAACATTGAGGTCAGGGGCCTGTAAATCAGGGTCAACCCAGGTTCAGCAATATAATTGCATTCTGAATAAACACAGGCACCCCCTTTTGGCAAACCGACTAAGTATATTTTTGGCACACTCATGGCCTCGATTATGAGCCAGGGCAAAAGAAAAAAACCAGTGAGAAATGCAATTTGACCGGCAACAGTTTTAAAGCGCAGAAAAACCATAGTACAAAAGCCAATTTGGCCTATAGCTGCAAAGAGAGTAACCCCATCAAAGTAACAGATGATAGCTATAAAAAATCGGTCATCTGTGAACAGTGATTTATAAGATCAGACCAGCAGGCGATCGACATAGCGGTAACTCATGGTAGGAAAGCCCTTCAGGTTCTTCCACTCTGCAGCGTTCTTCGGAGGCCTCTTGCTGGCATTAATCAGAATGTCGTTATCGAAGACCCGGTAAGGCGGCAGGTCAAGTTCTCTGGCGATCTCGTCGCGGGCCTCATGCAGTTTCTTTAGCCGGTCGCGTTCTTCTTTTTTGAAGTGTTTTGAAAGCTGCATCACTTTGTTCGAGAGACCTTCTTTCTTGAACTCGAGGTTCGTCAGGGCAAGGTTGGCGTCGTGGCAGGGTTTCATCATGCGAGCCCGGGCCAGTTCTTTCTTCAGAAGCTGGGCTGGTTCGAGCAGGTGAAGTACATCTTCGGCGGCGTACTTGATCTGCCGTTCTTTCAGGGGCCTGAGGTTCCAGTTGGCGTTCTGCATAGCCTTATCGAAGCTCATCTCTTTATCGAGCAGCACGCCGATGATGTAATCGAGTGAAAGCTTTTCAAACTCAAGC
>CAZHLC010000045.1:0-11756 GCA_964532545.1 uncultured Leptospiraceae bacterium
ACCAGTTTATAGGTTACCGATTTACGTTTTTTGTCAGTGGGTGCAAGGGTGAACTCTGATTCGTCAGCGTTCCAGTTGAGCCAGCCACTGCTTTTGCTCTGTAGAATACCTTTGCCAGTAGTGGTAAAGTAGCCGATGCCACGGTCTTTTTTATCTTTGGCAAAGTACAGGGTGCGGTGGGTAAAGGCGTCAGCCATTTTTTTCACATCGCCCTTCAGTTTAATGTCTTTCAGGTTTTTGATGCCGGTAGCTTTACCGGTTTTAGTTAATACCGCAGTTCGGGTAGCTTCCTGGTCATACGTCCATTTTGCGCCAAAAAGCGATTTGGTTTTTTCTGAAATTACCAGCTTCTTCTTTTTGCCACCGCCACAGGCGACCAACAGCAGGCTTGAAATTACAGCCAGAACTACAATTGTTTTAGATTTTGTCATAACTCTTACTCTCTCCTTCAGTTTGATTTGATTCTTATCCATTTTTTAAGAACCGACCTTTAACTGCATATGAGAATCTGATGTCAAGAATCTAATAGAGAATGTATCTTCGAACTTTTCGCTCGTAATACGCTACCCGTCGTCTCTCTTTACTGCGGTAGGCCCAGTAGCTGAGCCCCTGCATCAGGGCCTTGCGCAGCGAATCGCTGCCGGTAAGCTCATCAAGGGCGTAGGTGCCCTGTTTGTGGCGCTTGATATATTTCATTCCATAGTGTTTACGTAGATACAGCAGAAAACCATAGGCCTCAGCCACAGGGTTAAACCGCCGTGGGTTCAAGATCTGCATACGAAAGCCATACATACGCTTACCTTTCTGTTTTCCCCAGCGGGCGGTAAAACTCGCCCTCGACCATTTGATCTTTTTGCCCTGGGGCAGCGGCTTTCTATAGTCAAGGTCTGGGGCGCCAATCATGCAGAAGGGGTCATTGGTATTGCGACCCAGCTCAAAGGTTGTGCCTTCTAGCAAAACCGATACCCAGTAACAGTACATGGCCCTTTTACTGGGGATATTAGGTGACGGGGCACGAAAGCTACTGCTTGAACCAGAGAGAAAGCCGGTTTTGCGATAGCGGGGCAGCTTTAAAACACGTAACCGCAACTTCAATCTATGCTTGCCCTTAAACAGGCGGGCAATTTCACCCTGGGTTTTACTGGGAAAAAACGGAATCGAATCTTCACCAAGATAAGTAAACTTTTTACGAACCGCCAGGGGCCCGATAATGCCCAGATGCGAAGCCGGGTTAGGGCGGTCGATCACCCAGTAGGTGCGACGCCACTTCTTGCTCAGCAGCTCGGTAGCCCGCATTGAACGTGTTAAGATGGTTCTATAGGTATAGGGGCGAACACCCACGTCGGGCAAATCATAGATCATGATCGCACAGTATTTGAAATAAGAGAGCATCTGTTTCACAGAAGTTTTGTGCAGGCTGGTTACCCGAACACCATGGCTTCTGCTGTTGCCACGGCCTTCTTCGCGGGCATCAAGACCATGTTCTGGGGTAAATACTCTGTAGAGACGTTTACCCGCCCGCGCAAACTCTCTGTGCAGGGCCGAACTGTTACCCTTTCTCTGTAGTAGCAGATAACCAGATGTTGCCTTGTTGGTGATCAGGCAGGCCGGTGCCTTTGGTAGTTGTTTGATGACTTTGCTTATGGGCAGACCAGTGGCCTGCAATGTGCCAGTGAAAATAAATAAAAACAATAAGCGGTACCACATAAAATTATGTCTCTTGATACAGGGCGAATGTATATCATGCCCAGTCGCTGGTGAAAATCAAGAGAAATATTGTTTCAGTTTTATGTTTAGCAGAAATAGCAGCGCAAGAGGGTAAATCAGACTGGGCACATGTATAAGAAAGTTGTGTTCATCAAAAAACAGGCCGTAGATGGTTATATTAACTAGAGCAAAGACCGCAAAGATATTACCCAGAATATAACCCTGGGTATAGCTCATCTTGAGAAAGCCAAAACCCGAGAGCACCAGCAGTACGGCGGTAACGGTCTGTGAGATTGCAATATATTCTGTCAGTTCACCCTTATATACTGTATATGCAAAAGAAAAGATCAGGGTGGCGGTAAAAAAGAAGTTTACTGCGGCTAGAGCGGTTAAGGTGGTTGGCGGTTCTTTTTTATTCTCTGTCATTGCCAACCTACAACCATGCGGCCCTGAGAATTTACATAGGCCACTTCGTTTTCTGAATAAACGGCCAGCAAATCATCGATAAACTTGTTGCCGCAATTTACATTGCTGAAGAAGCGGCTAATGGTAAACCTGCCGCCCGAACCCACAACCCGGCATGTATCATCATCATATTTACTGAGGTTAGCCATACAATTGCCAAGGTTTTTTACGTAAATGCCTATCTCAGGCTCGGTCACACGACCACCAAATTCGCCTGCAGACATTAAAACTGAGCTTAAACCATCGACTTCGCCCAGAACTTTACTGAGGCTGCCCCCCAGGTTCACCTTCACCGGAATCGAAGCCGAAAAACAACCATCAATGATCTCACCGGCCGAATCAAATATGAGTTCTTTCACCTTGCGACCCCGGGTGTCAATGATGGCAGAGTCAATGGGCCCTGAATGCGAAAGCATGGTATCTTTTTTGCGCTGCTTGAAGGCCACTGGCGCGAGACCATCTTTTGCGAAAGGCCCGGCCCAATCGGCCCGAAAACTAAAAGCTCTGCTGCCATTTTTTTTAATATAGAAGTACTTTCTTCTCTTCTCGACGGCTGCCAGGCCGCGACTGAAGTTTGAACAATCAGAGTATTTAATTGCTATAACCAGGCGGCCGGCCCTGTTTATATAACCACAGAGGTTCTTGTCTATATTAATCTCACGACCCACCAATGCCAGCCCTTCTGAAAACGCCCCAACAAAATCGTAGCGGGGTTTCACCACCAGCTTGCCGTTTTGGTCAACGAAGCCATATTTCTTTTTTTTCTTTAAAACAGGCAGGCGGCCCTGTTTAAAATGCAGAGAACTGTAGTATGAGCCATTGGGTTCAAGCCCGTCTTTGAATTCAAAGACGGTTTCGCCTTTCGAGTCAATTACCAGCCAGCGCGACCCCCTTTTAACAACCGCCCTGTCTTCTGAGAATTCTTCGGCGTCATCATAGATTGGTTTTATTTGAAACTTTCTCTGGGGGTTGATATATCCCCATTTGCCATCTTTTTTGTAGGGTAACAGGCCAATGCCAATGCTTGTCTGTTCGGCCCGCTCAGGCAGATTAAGCGCTGGTTTATTTGCCTTATTGCAGCCCGTGCCCAGTAAGGTGAGCGTTATGATTGTTATTAAAGATGCTCTGCGGGCAGACATTGTGCTACGAAAAGTATTTTTTAAATTTGGTATTTATCAGAATCAAGACTATTGTAGGGTAAATCAAACTGGGAATATGTACCAGAAAGTTCTGACCAGCGAAAGTAAACATATAAACCAGAATATTGAGAATTGACAGAACACCAAAGGCGTTACCACCCAGGTACCCCAATCTATAGCTCATAATCATGAAGCCAATACCTGAGACAACCATCAGGGCAATGGTGATCAGGGGCGATGCGATAGTATAGGCCGAGTGAGATATGGCACCCAGGCCAATCAAGAAAGAGAACCCCGTAAGGCCCGCAAATACAAAGTTGACTATGCCCAGTGCTGTGAGGCCGCCTGGCCTTTCGATTTTACTCATGAATATCTTACCCCCCGACTGCTCAATGCAGCCTGACACTTGAACCAGGTTTGTTTTTCAGTGGCAATAACTTTTTAATTTCGAGCATTTGTGTTAACCGTGAAGGTTAAGAAACAGGTAATGTGAGAAGAACAAGGTGCTGAGCCAATCAGGCCCACCCAGAAGAGTAAAGCGCAGCCAGACTGGCTGGCTGCACATTCAGAATTTACTTTTTGCCTTTGGCGATTTTGATAGCCTTGCTGGCTGCAGAATCTGCTGACCAGAATTTGGCTCGGGCATCATCAATGGCGCTTTGAGCGCTTTCGCGGCTGCTGGTATCGGCAGAAGATAGAAGCTTGTAGCCATCAGTGCGCAGGTCTTTGGCGCGTTGAACCTGACGCCGGGCTTTTTTCATGGCGCTTTTTGACATTCTAAGGGTGTAGTACTTTTTAATGTCGTCGCTGATTGAACCTTTCAGATAATCAATTGAGCTCAGTTGGCGAACCATCTTGTTATCAACAATATCATTAGCAGCTTCCATAGCTTTGGCTTTTTCTTCTTCGCCAGCTACTTTTTCGGCTGCAGACCAGGCTGTGCTAGCTTTTTTCAGGTCTGAATCGAGAAAAGATCTAAACTGGGGATACTTGGCTTTCAGGTCAGCCACCTTGGTCTGGTTACGTTGCCATTTTTTGGTTTCTCTCTCTGCAGAAGGTTTGCAGGCAACAAGTACAAACATAGACAGAGCAATTACGGTCATCACTTTTTTCATATACTGCCCCCATCAAAAGATTCTGCCCCTTCGTCAAGTGTCATTCAAGAGTCATTTCGAGGTGCTGTTTCGGTTCGGGTCGGGTCGATATTTGCTAAAATGCTCTTTAATCAGTTTCTGAATAGTAGGCGCATGTTGAACTTTTCTCTGTTGAATACCTTTATGTAAAAGCAGAAAGCTTGAAAAGAAAATCACTGTAAGAAGAATTGAGTTGGGCGATTTATTTATGAAATTCAGTATAAGTAACGTCGCAGCCGGAGCCAAAAGCAGAAAGCCTAAAAGTAAAGATACGGTACCCTTCTCTTTAGACAGGGTTTCTACCTTTGTCTTTTGTTCATCGTTTAATTGGTCAAATTCGGTAATAGCTGGCATAAATGCCTTACGATTGTATTTGAACTTTCTGGCAAGAATTAATCGTGCTACTGGTGAACGATGGTTTTAGATGAGCTGCTCGGCCACAGCCGTTAAGTCACTGACTACAGTCTGGGGCTGAAGGTAAAGCTTGTTGTAGGCCTTACCCTCGCGGTCTACATATATGCCCTGCAGGCCCGCGTTCAGGGCACCGTGAATATCCCAGTCGTGGGCCGCCACCATGGTTGCTTCACTTGGTTTAATCATCATCTGGCTGGCCGCCCAGTGGTAGACCTCGATTGAAGGTTTAAATTTCTTGATACCTTCAACAGACAGAACGCGCTCAAATTCGTCAGCAATGCCGGCATTTTTCAGCTGCTCATTGAGCATGGCCTCGGCCGAATTACTGAGAGCCACCAGGGTGTAACCGGCTTCACGCAGCTGCCCCAGGGCGGGCACCACATCTTTATGGGCCGGGGCTGTTCTTACTTGAGTGAGCAGTGCGACCGCCTGTTGTTCGTTGAGTGTTTTATTGTATTTGGCGGCCACAACCTGCAGGGCCGCGCCAGCAAGTTCACCGAAGTTCGCATAGTGGCCGGTTATGCTCACCACAGTCGATGAATGCACCAGCAACTGAAACCAGTCGGTTAATGATTGGTTATCACCGAAACGCTCTTGAAACGAGGTTGAGAGTATGCGCAGGTCTAGCAGCGTTTCATTGACATCGAAAAAGATGATCTTTGGCATCTTTACTATCTTGTTAATCTTGTTTTTCTTTTACTTGTCTTTCGCCCGCCTGCGCTCTTCAATAAACGCCTGATGATCAAGGTGCAGATATTTGCTGATCATACGAATGTCTTGTTCTTCAAGCATGGCGTACTCATCATCGGCATGGGCCACTCGAAAAAGGTCGGCTAGAAACTCTTTGCGCTCAGCTTCTTCGGTGTTTTTATTCAGAGCCTTGGCAAAGTACATCATCTCAAGGTCGATATCTTCGATCTGCAGCATTTCTTCAAGAGGGGCCTGAGCATCGGCGTTAGAAATTCCCAGATATTCATGTAAGAGTTCAGTAAGCAGCTCTTTCTCTTCTTCAGCAACCCGGCCATCAGCGTGCACAATCTTCAGGGCAAAGCCCAGCTTGGCTGAGATTTTTTCAAGGTCAGAGCGACCGCTGTGTTTTTGCAGAATGGGCAGAATGGGGTTTTTCTGCTGGTTGGGGCTGGTTGTCTCAAATTCAAATGATTTTTTCAGTTTGTCGAAGAAACCCATTTCTATGGCTGCGATTTATGCCGGTGCTGTCAAGCCTTCTGGGGGATGTTAGCAGCCCTTGCTTAAAATGAATCTTTGCTTGACATTCTGAAAAAACCTTCGTTTGTGCGCATTCAAGAATTTTTTGATAGAGGCATTACTATGGCACAGGCTACCGCTGAGAAGCACCAATTTCAAACAGAGACAAGGCAATTACTTGATCTTATGGTGCATTCAATTTATACTCATAAAGAGATTTTTCTACGTGAGTTGATTTCAAACGCATCAGATGCGATCGATAAACTCAAATACGAATCACTTACCAATACCGCACTGCTTGATAAAGACGAAGAGCTTTTTATCAGGCTTGAAGCTGACGCTTCGGGCCGACAGCTGCATATTATTGATAATGGCATCGGCATGTCACGCGATGAGGTTGTGGCCAACATTGGTACCATAGCCAAGTCGGGCACCCGAGAGCTTTTAGAGAGTCTGAAAAAGAAAAAAGAAAAAGAAAACCTCTCTGATCTGATTGGCCAGTTTGGTGTGGGCTTCTATTCAGCCTTCATGGTGGCTGACCAGGTTGATCTGGTAACCCGCCGGGCTGGTGAAGAGACTGCTACTAAGTGGTCATCGGCCGGTGAGGGTGAGTATACTATTGAAGATGCCAGCCGTGAAGGCCGTGGCACTACCATTACTCTTCATTTAAAACCCGCCGACCCTGAAAACGGTCTCGAAGATTACACCCAGAACCATGTGCTGCGCAACGTGGTTAAACGTTATTCTGATTTTATTACCTACCCAATCAAGATGCAAGAAGAGCGTCAAGAGGTTGAGAAAGACGAAGAGGGTAAACCAAAAGAGGGCGGCAAGACCGAGGTCATTGTTGAAGACAATACTCTCAACTCGATGAAACCTATCTGGGAAAAAGACAAGTCGAAAGTAACCGACGAAGAATACGCCGAATTCTACAAACACATCAGCCACGACTGGACAGAGCCTCTGAAAACCATTAACCTCAAGGTCGAAGGCCGCATTGAATACCGGGCCCTGCTGTTTCTGCCGAAGAAAGCCCCGTTTGATCTGTACTACCGCGATTTTAAGGCCGGCCTGCAGCTCTATGTCAAACGCGTGATGATTATGGAATCAACTGAAGACATTCTGCCCCCCTATCTGCGTTTTGTTAAAGGTGTGGTTGAATCTTCTGATTTGCCCCTCAATATCTCACGTGAGATGCTGCAGCAAGACCGCCACATTGGTGCTATTCGTAAACGCCTGGTGAAGAAAATTCTCGATACGCTGAAAGAAATGAAAGAGAAAGAGCCAGAAACTTACTTAGAGTTCTGGCAAGAGTTTGGCCCGGCTCTTAAAGAGGGGGTAGGCTCTGACTTTGAAAACAGAGAAACCCTTGAGCAGCTGCTGGTCTTTCCTTCAACTAATGATGCTGAAAAGCTCACAGACCTGAAAGACTATGTGGGCCGCATGCCCAAAGAGCAAGACGCCATCTACTATATCGCCGGTGAATCTCGCTCACAGCTTGAAAACTCACCCCATCTTGAGGCCTTTAAAGACAAGAAGTATGAGGTGCTTTTCTTTCTCGACCCGGTAGATGAGCTGTTATCGCAGTCGCTGCCTGAGTTTGATAAGAAGCCTCTGAAATCAGTAGCAAAAGGTAATCTTGAACTCGGCTCTGAAAAAGAGAAAAAGCAGGCCGAAGAAGAAAATAAAGAAAAGGCTGAAGCCTACAAAGATCTGTTTGAAGCGATCAAAGGTCATCTTGAAGATGAGGTTGGCGAAGTGCGGGTTTCAAACCGTCTGGTTTCGTCACCGGCCTGTATGGTGGGTTCAGAGTTTGATATCAGCCCTCACCTTGAGAAAATTCTGAAGCGCAGCGGTGCTGATGCACCCAAAAGCAAACGAACTCTTGAGCTTAACGTTGACCACAAGATTGTTAAAGACATGCATGAGGTTTTTAAGAGCAATAAAGACGATGGGCGTATCAAAGAATATGCAGACCTTCTTTTTGGCTATTCTATGATTGCTGAAGGTTCTGAATTGCCCGACCCGGCCCGCTTTAATAACCTGCTGGTTAAACTGCTCGAAAAAGGCCTCGGTTGATTGCAGCAGGGGCCGGCGCGCCCCTGCTTTCACAGTGCTTGACCCGCCTCACGTATCATTCAACTTGGGTGAGTTGTGTCTGAAAGCTTCTTAAATATAATTACATCACAAGAGGCAACCAATAAGGGCATTAATCTTGACGATAAGAGCAAACATGCGATTTATTTTGCCATTCAGCGTTTAAGCACCCTGAGCAACGCATCGTCGGGCAAGCTTTTTTCTGAACGCACTGAAAACCCCGACATTGAGGCCATTAGCAAACCTGAGTACCTGCGTATTCTGCGTGGGTTGCTGGTTGATAGCCTGGTTACCCAGCTGTTCTACCTCGATTTTGACCCCGGCAGCAACGCTTTAAGTTTATTGCCCTGCTTCATTGCCAACCCCGGCAAAGAGCCGGTGTTTCTGACTAAACTCTATAATGCAGTGGTAGAGTATTCGGTGCGTGAGATTGAGAAGCTGCTGCAGTACTATAAGCCAGCAACCCCCCAGCAGCTGCAAGACGACTTTACTACAGATGCCAACCAGAAGCCAAAGGGCGAGCGGGCTCAGCCAAAACAGAGCCTGGTAAAAATTTTTGAGGCAGTTGATCTTGATAGGTTTGAAATCTTTCCGCCGTCGGCCGCTGTTTCTTCAATCGTCAGCGAGATAACCGAAACTCTGCTGAGCAGTAATAAAATTGCAGAGCTGACCAACTTTGGTCATATTCCCATTCATGATGACGAGCTTGTTATACGTTTTCAATTAGCTGAAGATGTGCTTAACCAGAAACTGCTGCCCCAGTACAAAAAAAAGGCAAATTGCCGCCGCCACTTTGAGCAGATTACTCTTGAAGAGGCTGCCTATTATCTTGATCGCATTGTGCCTTACAAGGCGGCTTTCAGCCGGCGACGGGCCGAAGTGATTGCCCGTGACAACAAACCCAGGTTAGAAAACGAAAACGATTTCTACCCGGGCATGCTGGCTGTCGAAACCCTGAAGGTGGTGGCTGAATTTGCAGATCAGAAGTTTCAAAAACAGTGGGAAGAGAAAAACAGACTCAAACACGCAGACATCAAGAAGACTCTGCTTGATCTCAGCCAGACATGGAACAAGCTGCTGCTTTTTGTTAAAGAAGAAGAGGTGGCATCGATTCCCCGTGAATTGTGGACTATGCTGATAGAAGACAAAGAGCTGGTTCATTGTGAATGGCAACTGCCAGAGGGCAGTGAACATGTTTTTATGAAGGCCGATGCCCGGGTGATTCGCAAACTGATCGAAGGTATGTATCAAGAGATACCCGAAGCCCGCTGGCAGATTCTCGCTCTGAAAAACGCCATTGAGAAAGCAGAAACCCGTCTTAAGGGTCTGTTTGATGATAAAGAGTTGGTAAAGAAGTACGGTCGTTTGCTGCGTGAGGCCTACACCGACCATGTGCCCTGGTACTATAAAATTCTCTTTTTAATGAGTCTTAAATTTATTCAAGATTTGGCCTTTCCTATTGCCAAAGAGAAAATTAGCGAAGAGCAGGCGAGTAGAGAGCGACGCAATAGCCAGAAAGTGCTGCTTCGCGAAGCCGAAAAGCAGCGCGATCGCGAGCTGAAGATTAATCAGATTCGACGCATTGAAAACAAAAACCGTATTATTGAAAAGCTCGATATGTTCTACATGGTACAGCACGTTATGCCCTCGGTCACCCAGGTGAAAGAGTCATTAAACAACATGGCAGACAGTGTATTTGACAAAACCCTCAGTGAGGAAAATTTTCAGGTGCTGACCGGCAGCTCTAAAAATGCCGACGGTTCTATTCTGTTATACCCCATTGACCAAGACTGGCCCGTTACTGCCACCCGGCTTTTGAATGCCATAGAGGGCTGGCTGGTGGTTATGAATAAGCGTGAACTGAATGACTCTGAGAAAGCTTCGATTGAGCGGGCCAAACGTGTTAAAAGTCATCTAGAGCGTAAAAAGAACGCCCGCATTCCCAAGGTAGTTGAAGACCCCTTTAAAAAACTCGAAGAAGCCATTAAGGCCATGAGCGTTACAAAACGCAGACCCAGTTTGGGCGCGGTCTGGCCCGCTCGTAATGCGCCAGGCCAGCTGGGTTTTACTGGCCACCATTCTGGCCTCTGGCATCGTATTTATCGACGGAACTGTTGTTAACGTAATTCTTCCTATTTTGCAGAAGAAGCTGGGGGCCCCGGTATCGCAGCTGCAGTGGTTACTTGAAGCCTATGAGCTGTTTTTATCGGCGCTGCTTCTGCTGGGCGGCGCTATGGGAGACTACTACGGCCGCAAAAAAATCTTTATCTGGGGCCTCGTGGTATTTGGCCTGGCTTCATGCTGGTGTTCGCTGGCACCCGACATTGAACAGCTCATATTGGCACGTTCACTGCAGGGTATTGGTGGCGCCATGCTGGTGCCAGGCTCGTTGGCCATCATTACCGCTTTCTTTGATGAGAGTGAGCGGGGCAGGGCCATAGGCACATGGAGCGCTTTCTCAGCTGTCACCACCGCGGTGGGCCCTCTGCTGGGCGGTTATCTGGCCGAAGAAGTCAGTTGGCGCCTGGTTTTTTTTATAAATATTCCTATCATTATTACAGTCATTGTTATTGTAATCAAGAAGGTGCCCGAGTCGCAAGACCGCACTACCACCCAGAAACTTGATTGGTTTGGGGCTTTAACAATTACTCTGAGCATGGGCCTGTTGGTCTATGTTTTTACCGAGGCCAGCAGCCATAGCCTGGCAGAGCCAGAGATGTTCACCATGCTGATTGCCGGCACCGTTTTGTTTTTTGTTTTTATTTATTGGGAAACTAAAACCCCGCACCCCATGCTACCTCTTGGTTTATTCAGTAATCGTACCTTTCTCGGGGCCAACCTGCTTACACTTTTTTTATATGCCGCTTTCAGGGTGCTGCTGTTTTTCTTTCCCTTTCATCTTCAACAGCTGCATGGTTACACGGCTACAGAGGCAGCGGCGACGTTCTTTCCTTTTGTGGTGATCATGGCGGTGCTCTCTCGCAAGGCGGGCGCTCTGGTAGATCGTTATGGTGCGAAGGGGCCACTGGTATTTGGGCCTGCCCTGACAGCTGTGGGTATTGCCCTGTTTGCTCTACCGGGGTTAACCGGCAGTTTCTGGGTAACCTTTTTTGTGCCCATGGTGGTGATGGCCCTGGGCATGGTGTTGACTGTGGCACCCCTGACCACAGCCGTAATGAACGCTCATGCTGAGCGCTCAGGCCTGTCTTCGGGCATTAACAATTCTGTTTCAAGACTGGCGGGTCTTCTAGGGGTAGCACTCTCTGGTTTTATTATGATTAAACTGTTTTCGGGGCCCTTTTTGGCGGGTCTCAATGACATTGCCATTGAGCCTGGTATAAAGCAGCAGTTGGTCAGTCAGCTTGAACAGTTAGCGGGTATGAAATTGCCCGGCGAATTAGGCAATTCACAGCTGCAAAAACTTCAAAGTTTACTCAAAGAATCTTTTCTCTGGGGTTTTCGTAATCTATCATATGTGGCGGCAGCTCTAGCCATGCTGGCCTCAATTGTTGCCCTGTTTATTATACCTGGCAAACAAACTAAATCGGGGTAGACGGTAAGGCCCTTTTATGTAAATTGGGAGAAGTTAGCCCTG
>CAZHLC010000046.1:0-11742 GCA_964532545.1 uncultured Leptospiraceae bacterium
GGGCGAGGTGGTTAAGTATGGTGACGCCAAAACCCGCACTGGCTCTGCTCATCTTGAATGAATGAAGCGATGCTCAAGCCATTTTGTATTAGAACATTATTGGCAAAACCGGGGTGCATAAGATTTCTTGCAGTTTTTTCTCAAGCGTTGAACAAAAGACATGATATCTTTGGCATGTCTTTTGAAGTCTGGTGCCTTAATGAATTGAAAATAAAGGGTTTTGTCACCCAGCTTTGAAGATAGGCTGAATACTTCGGTTGTGTCAGGTTCAACTGTTGTAATAATGTAAATTTCAGCCCCGGGGGTTGAAACGAAAATTTCAAATGCGTCATCAGTGGCCTCTTTCACTTTTATCTCAGCCTGAGATGCAGGGGTAGATGACAAAAGCTCTGTAATGTGGCTTCTGAAGAAAATCTTTAATGATCTCACTATTTTACGGGAGGCTTCATTCAGTGTGCGTGAACCCAGTTTCAAATTCTGAGAGCTGAGCAATGCCCTGTCAAAGGCTATGCTGATTCTCTCTTTTGAATCATGAGAGTTCATCTTCAGTTGGGCGAGTTTATACCTTGCGTTGATTTGAATGAGTACGAGTTCAAAAGTACGCCTTTTGCCTTTTAGATCAATCTTTAAGGCTTTGTCATTGAGATTAATATTGATTTTATAGTGCCCAAGGCCTTTAAGTGCACCAGTGATGGTGCGCAGTTGATTTTCGATTAGCATATCACGGGCGTGCTTAAAAGCTATCGAAAAGTGCCTTGTACAGCCCCACTCAGAGGCGATTGTAGAAACGGTGCCCTCTTGGTCGTTTTGTACAATACAAATGTCAGGTCTGCCATTGGCTTCGTTGAGGGCTGATGTGCCGTCTTGAAACATAAATTCGGTGGGGAATTTCGATCGTGATTCGAGTGCAGTGTATTTGAAGCGAATTTTTCTACCGTTACTTTCATAAGAGAGTGGTATTGTCTTTTTAGGGTTTTGCAAGGCGCTTATAATGTCAGATGAAGTTCGCAAGTAGCCAACCCTTTTGCCTGCGGTGAAGCCCACTTCGTAGATGATCTCACAGGGTAGCTGGCTAAGATCTTTTGATATTAATGTTGTTCTAGTCTCTTTTACCTCGGTCAGAAGCCTTGCTGGTTTTAGCGACCTTGCAGTAAAACTCTTAAACTCAAAGTTGCAGCCGACATCTTGAATTCGTTTCTGCTTACCGACCAG
This sequence comes from uncultured Leptospiraceae bacterium, assembly GCA_964532545.1. Taxonomy (GTDB): domain Bacteria; phylum Spirochaetota; class Leptospiria; order Turneriellales; family CAZHLC01; genus CAZHLC01. The sequence continues at coordinate 1,213 of CAZHLC010000046.1, forward strand.
AGTATAAGTTCTAGAGTTTGTCTGCAACTCTATCGAAAGCTTTCTTTGGCCCTGGCTTATTCTGAGAGTGCCCCGCTGCTTCTTAATCTCTGTTTGAAATTCTGCCACATAGTCTGTTTTTTCATTGGCTAAGATAGCCAGATTGAGTGCTAAAAATATGTAAAGGGGCTTCATATGTACCAAAAGAAAGTGGTCATGTTGAATACTGATTGACAATCGCTTTTCGAGTGAGGCTGCCCGATTGTAATAATCAAATACTTGCAGCCAGCTGGTCAGACTTTATAAACAAGGTCGACTTATCTGTTTTGTATAACTAAAATGGTCTATGACTGAAATTCAAGGCAAGGTTAATAAGAAGTTTAGATCAGCAGAACAGGCCTTTCGCAATAATTTTATCGTAGATGATGAAATTGGCGCAGCTTTGTGTGTTTATCACCGAGGGCGCAAGGTGGTAGATCTCTGGGGCGGCCTGCAGAACGTTGAAAATAATACCCCCTGGGGTGAGAACACCGTGAGCCCGATGTTTTCAGCAACCAAGGGCGTAGCAGCCATTGCTTTCTTGCTATTGCAGAACAAAAAGAAGTTTCAGTATTCTGATCTGGTCAGCAAGTATTGGCCAGAGTTTGGTAGAAACAAGAAGTCGCAGATTACCATCAAACAGGTTTTAGAGCACACTGCAGGCCTGCCGTTGGTAGAAGAAAAGCTGACATTTTTTGATTTTGTTGATAACAAAGATAAAATATACCATGCCCTGCTTGCTCAAGAGCCCATCTGGCAACCGGGCACAGATCAGGGCTATGGGGCCCAGGTCTGGGGCCTGTATGCGGCAGAGATTTTTCAGAGAATCGCCGGCGAAAGCGTATCTCAGTTTTTATATCGAGAGGTCTTTAAACCCTTAAAGCTGTCATTATCAATCGGTGAGCTTAACCAGAGCAGTGAAATCGCCAGGCTTTACCCCATGCCCATGGGCAAACGAATTAAAATTCTGCTGCGTGATGCTAATACTGGCAAAGAAACCGAAGGCCGTTTGGCGCGGGCCAGCTTGAAACTTCGCAGCATGCCCCGCAGTGCCCTGCTGAACCCCTCAATGGGGCGGGCTACCGCAAATATTTTTAATGAGCCATGGGTGCAAAACCTTGAATTGCTGGCAGCCAATGGCCTTGGTAACGCACGCAGTCTTGCAAAACTCTATAGCTACCTTGCCCAGAATAAACCAATTGGTACAAATAAAAAAATCAACAAGAAGAGCTATGCCTATATCAGCAGCGAGGCAGAGCTGGCCTTTGACAAAGTCGTGCAAAAACCACTGCGCTGGCACTACGGGTTTTTGAAAGAAGCGGGCGGTCTGTTCTCAAACAATGGTTGTGGTTTTGGCCATGCAGGTATGGGCGGCTCGCTGGGCTGGGCCGACCCGGTTAATCAAATCAGCATCGGATATGTCTGTAATAAACTAGATCACAGGGTCAGAGCTCATAAATTGCTTAGAATCTGTAAGGCGATTTATGAGTGTGTCTAGTCAGGTTTATTGTTCTAGAGCGACGGCCAGATCACCACATAGAAAAACTTGAACCAATAAACAGATACGAAACTGCCCCAGGCCGCATAGGCCAGCGGGCTTTTAAATGGTAGCATCGGTACCAGCCGATAAAAAACTGCGGTAAGCAGATGCTGCCTTCGCCAGGCAAAAAAAGCCGCACGCACAGTCTGGTGCTGGTGGTGAAAATAACCGATTAACCATTTCTCAGCTGTGTAACCATAGTAGCCAAAAAGAAAACTGAAAACCCAGATGGGCGAGAACAGCATGAGTTTCTTTTGAGAGAATGAGTCAAACTGGGCATACACCCAGAAAAAGCTGACCACACCGAAAAGCATCAGTGCCGGATAAACTGCAGCTTTACGAAACAGCCTGCTGCGACTGAAATAGCGTATTGGGTGATTAAGTTCAAAAAACTGCGCAGAGCCGCAGTATGAGCAAATACGTTTTTCAGTATTCATCAAAGCCCCACAGTTGCGGCATTCATTTAACTCTTTTGGGTCGGGCCTCATATGATTCTGTTGATAATAACAATCACCCCGATTATTATGGGCCAAATGATGGTCGCAGCCACGCCATACCAGACTGGCTTACGCACATTGTATAAATAAAGGGGCACTGCAATCATGATCAGTTTCAAAGGTAACCAGAACCCGCGGTCTCTCCATAACCGGGTAAAGTCTCTTGAATTGAACAGCCAATCAAAGAAAAGGGTTCTGGTTGAAGTATCTTTTTCTTCATAGTGTAGGCCCATGGCTAGAAAATCAGCGGCGCAGAAAGTACAGCTGCCGAACAAGAACACCGGTACACTGCCTGAAAAAATAATCAGCGCCCGGGTTTCTGAAATAAAATGGTATAAGAAAAGAGCAGTCGTGGCCCCGCTCAGCACTGATAAGAAAATAAGTACGGTACAGACCCTCTTTAGAGTTTGATAAGGCTCAGCCGCGCTTTTTCTAACGATATAATGTTGCCCACAGAAAGAACATTCAAAGGGGTTTTCAAGGGGAGCCCCACATTTGGCACAATTTGTTGCGGCGAGAGTCTGCTGGGTCATCTATTCATCTCAATTTGCTGGCTTGATTTTTCTGACTGTAAGGCACTGCGTTTTTTGATTTCTTCAGCCTGCTTTAAAAGTGTAACAGAAGGCCATGTTGACAACAAATATTCGAACCGATTTTGCTTAAAATTTGCCTGCCCAGGTGACAAATATTATCATAGACTATGCGATTGGCCATTCTCACTCTCTGCTTGTTTATAATGGCCTGTGAAAGCACCTCAACAGATGTATTGTTAGATGGTGACTTCATTGAACGCCCTCTTCAAATAGAGCCTGCCGAAATCAATCTGTCACTTGGGGGCAGCAAAACTTTCAGCGCCAGCGGCGGTGCACCACCTTATTCATATTCGATTCTGGCGGGCTCAGGTACAATTGATTCACTCTCTGGCCAGTACATAGCCCCCGCGGCTGCAGGGGCTGTTGTCATTCAAGTGCGTGACAGCGGTCAGAATACCAGTGTATCGGCTGTAGGCGTGAAGGCTAACGATGTGGCGCTGAACAGTTTGAGCGAGATTATCTTCTGGCTGAAGGCTGATGACCTTACTCTAAACAACGACGACCCGGTAGGCAGCTGGCCGGCCGCCCACCCGGCGGGCTGGGTCGCTACCCAGGGGGTAGCAGGGCTCAGGCCTGTGTTTAAAACCAATCTAAGTGGCGGGCAGCCGGGGGTTCGATTTGATGGCGACCCTTTGGTAAATGGTAATGGGCAACATCTTACCCTGGGTAACAATAAAATATCACTTGATAACACCAAAACAGGCTTCAGTTTTTTTGCGGTGGTGCGCACAGCAGGGGCTGGCCTTTACGATTTCTTTTTTGACTACGGTCGTTTCTCGGGCTTTGGTGTAGGAATGTCTGTCACCACAGATACTTTTCTCTGCTATACCCCGGTTTCTGCCGCTCTGCCTGGCACGGTTTTATCGATACCCAGGGTAACTTCTGCGAGCAAGTATATTGTAGTTGAAATGCATGTAAACTTTACCAGCTCAGTCATGCGTTGCTATGTTGATGGTGAGCTCTCTGTGGTAGACACTACCAGTCTTGAGAAACTTGAAGAGACTACTGAGATTTCTCACAGTGCAACCCGGGGCACAGATATGGGCCCCGTAACTATTGGCGGGCCATCAAAGTCGAATCTGGCATCAGGGCGGTTTCTTAATGGTGATATTCTTGAAATAGCCATGTATGAAAAAGAAGTCAATGAAAGCGAGCGTCAGGGCATTGAATGTACGCTGAGTAAGAAATATAAGCTGGGTTTGACTACGTGTTTTGATTAGTCTATCAAGCCTGCTCAATTCGTTCTGCTGGTTCAGGCCCTGACTCAAGCTTAATAATCAGAACCAGTTAAAATAATGTGGTTTCGAAATAAATATGGTTTATGTCTCATCTACCTTTGTGATATGTGTTATTCAACTGACCACAGGGTAGGATATTTCAGCATATGGGTAAATCTCAGTCTTTTAATAAGATCTCTTTTATTGATCAGGTCAATCTAGACCAGAAACGGTATTCACGCTACGTTTGCGACTCGCGCGCTATACCTAATGAAATCGATGGGTTAAAACCCGTGCAGCGCCGCATTTTATGGACGATGTGGAACTCTGTGGCACGGCAGACTTATACCAAAACAGTCAAAGTTGCCGGGCTGGTCATGGGGTATCACCCCCATGGTGATGCCTCAATTCAAGATGCCATCTCGGCCATGGCGCAAGAGTTCACCTTTGCCAATAACTACGCCCTGGTGAGTGGCGATGGTACCTTCGGTGATGTGATCGACCCCAAGGCCATTGCGTCACCACGCTATACCGAGGTGCGCCTGTCGCAGTTCGCCATCGACGCTGGTTTCTTTGAGTCGATACCTGATATTGACTACGTTGACAACTATGATGAAACCAATAAAGAACCTGTTTTCTTTGTGCCAAAAATTCCCACGGTTTTGTTGAACCCCATCTCGGGCATTGCTACCGGGTTTCGCTCATCGATTCACGGCCATTACCTTGGCGATGTGGTTGATGCCATGATCGCGGCCCTTAAGAACAAAAAGATTCCCAAGCTTGAACCCTGGTACCGCGACTTTGATGGTGTACAAGAGTTTTATGTGAATGATGCAGGCTCGCCGGTGTTTGCCACCGGTTTTGGTTTTGTTAAAAACGATAAAACTTTTCGCCTGGTTTCTGCACCCCAGAACTGGAACCGCGAAAAGGTTGTGAATTACCTCGATACAGTTCTAGCTAAAAAAGATGTTCCTATTCGTGACTATGTTGATCACAGCACCCATTTGTTTGACATTGAGCTGATACCCAATCGGGGTGCAAGTCTTAAAGAAAAAGACCTCTATGAAATCTTCAGCAAAACGAATAACGAAGTGGTGATCATGAATGTCATTACCTCAGAGGGGCGGCTGGTAGGGTCTGACCCCACCAGCACGATCAAAAGGTTTATTAAATTCCGCATTGGTCATCTGAAGCAGCGGTTCAAGCGTTTGTCTCTGCTTGAAAAAGAGAAGATCGACAAAAACACAGAGCTTATTCGCTTTATTAAAGAGAAGTGGCATCACAAGGTCACGGGCATCAAAAACAAGGCTGAGTTTGAAAAGAAACTCAAAACCGCGAGGTTTAAATACTTTGAATGGCTTTCGCAGATTGCGGTGTATCGTATGACAGCTGAAGAGGTTGATAAGTGCCAACAAGCCATCGTTGAGGCCAAGAAGATGTATAAGTACTATCGCATGCTGGTTTCTGAAGAGCCAAAGCTGAAGAAATTTATGATCGATGAAATCACAGAACTCAAAGAGAAGTGGGGCTAAACCATGGCGAAGAGCAGCGCAGCAAAAGCAGAACGTAACTTTCGCAAACTTTCAAACGTAGAGCACGTACGCCTGCGTACGGGCATGTGGCTGGGGCAGAATTCAGAATCTGATTTTACCCAGCATTTCTTTAAGCCTATAAAAGGCGGCGCCCGTTATGAAATTGAGCACCGTGAGATCACCGAGATACCCGCAAAGCTGAAGTGCCTCGATGAGGCCTGCATGAACTGTGTTGACGAGTACAATAAGAATCTCGGTAACAAAAAGGTTCCGCCGGCCCGCAAGATGAATAAACTCGAGGTCACGCTTTCAAATGATCGGCGCACCATAACTGTAGAAGACAACGGCAGGGGTATACCTGCTGAAAACGCCGGTCAGGTTTTTTTACATCTGATGTATGGTGAAAACTTTGATGATGAGCTGAAAAAAGATCATGTGGCCGGCCAGAACGGTGTGGGCATCAGTCTGGTGCGTATTGTCTCAAAGCATTTCAACGTTGAAACCTACAATGGCAAGAAACACTATGCCAAGTCGTTCACCGTCACCGACAAGTTTCTTGAGAAGCTCAAGGCGCTGAAATACAATAAAGATGCCATTGAGAGCATCAAAAGCTACTACGATGAGCATGCTGACATTGCCAAGTGCCCCGACATACAAGAGAAACATCACAAAACTCTTGAGCCGGTAATGCGCTCGACAAAGATGATCGAGAAGCTTACAGCCAACAATTCGGGCAAGCATGGCACCAAAATTACCTTTGAGCTTGAGCCTAAATACTTCAACAATCTTGATGTGCGCTTTGACCCTGATTTCATTCTGCAGTATCTACAAGATATTGCCATGACTAACCCCGGCCTCAAAGTGATTTTTAAACACAAGGCCAAACCTCATATACTACAGTTTAAGAAGGGTCTTGAAGATATCTTGAAAAGAGCAGAAATCGATTTCTTTCGTCTCTTTTATGATAACAAAAACAAACAGAACCCCATTCAGATTGAATCATACTTTGTTAAGGGGCAGAACCGCAATCTCTCATGGGTCAATACCAACTTTGCCAGCCTTGGTGGCAGCCCCTTTGAATATCTCGAAAACCGTATTTGCGACGAGGTGAGAAAAAAGCCGGGTATCAAAGCAGCAGAAAAAAAGCTGAAGACTCAGGCCACCCGCAACGATGTGCGCAGTTGCTTTCACATATATAACAATTGGCATATTCTTAACCCCCGTTTTAAGTCGCAAGATAAGTCATATCTGATCAACGACCTCAACGAAGAGCTGCGAGAAGCAGTTGAAAAAAATCTAGATAAGATGATTCGTAAGCTTGACCTGCAGAACGAGGTCAAGGCCCAGATGGAGAAGCGAACCCGCCTCAAGGCCATCGAAGATGCAGCCCGCGACCTCAACAAGGCCAAACGCAGCAAAATTGCCAAGCTGGTTCCAGCTACAGGCAAGGCCAGCGACCCCGAGCGAACTCTGTTTGTGGCTGAGGGTGATTCAGCCGTGGCCGGTCTACGGCCGGTGCGTACGCCCAGTTCGCATGCACTTTTTCCGCTGCGGGGCAAGCCCCTCAATGTAAAGGGTATGTCGCTGGCCAAGGCCATGGCCAACGAAGAGATTAAAAATCTTATTTCTATTATTGGCCTGCCTCTCAATGGTAAGGTAAACTCGCTTGATGAGCTCAATTATCGCCGGGTTTCGATCATCACTGATGCCGATTATGACGGTTATGCCATTCGCAGTCTGATTCTCTCTTTCTTTCTTGAATATTGGCCTGAAGTGTTTGAACTGGGGCTGATCTACTTTACGGCAGCGCCCCTGTATGAGATCGATGTTAAGAAAAAAGCCGGTAAGGCTGAGACTATTTTCTGTATCGATGACAAAGAGTTTGAAAAGCTGGCTGCCAGGGTAAAGCGCGAAGGTGCTGAGATTACCCGCAAAAAGCGTAACAAAGGCCTGGGCGAAACCAGCCGCCCCGCAATGAAGTATGCCCTTGATCACGGTATGACGGCCGTGACTGTCGATAAGTTAGCGGCTGCCCGCAAAACACAAGATCTGTGGTTTCACAAAGATATGGCCGAGGCACGGCGAAAAACCATTTCAGAGTACGCTCAGCTGTTTTTTGACGATTGAGTTGGGCTGAAGCCGGGCTCTGCTTTTACACTGGCGACAGTGTTCAATCAACTGTCCCTTCGTTGAGGTCATATCGGGGCCAGTTGATGAAGCTGTGCCAGCGTGAAAAAGATAAACCCACCCAGAAGGTTTTACAGAAACGTCTAGAAAGGTAGGCCACGCTGCTGCACTATATTGAGTTGACTGACGATAGGTTTAGACCTAAAAAATATATAACTAAATCAAGCCGCGGTCTCTACGATTTTTTTTAGTCGACTGTGTTGATTTTTTACAGTCGTACTGTCTAAGTTGAGCAGAGACCTTAGAGAAGAATTAAACTCTCTTAAAGAGATTGTAACAAGCCTGCAGCTAGAGGCGCGTCAGCGCCATGTTGAGAGGCGCAGAAGCAGATTGCTTATCACCCTGCTGGTGTCACTGGCCCTTATGGGCCCGGCCTTCACTGCAACCCTGATGAATGCCGATTTCGGTATAGGCGTAGACCCACCCACTGCTAAACTGCATGTGCGACAAACGGGCAGCGCTGACTCGTTTCTGGTTGAAGATCAGGCCTCAGATGCAAGCCCCTTCGTGATTGATAATAATGGTGATGTGGGTATCGCAACTACTAACCCGGCCCAGAAGCTTGATGTGCAGGGGGCTGCACAATTTGGTACTTCAAACATAAACCTGGTTAATTCAACAGGAAAGATTCCCGCAATCTCAACAGGCTATTTTGCCTCGGTAAGTGGTGCCAACCTCACAAACCTCAATGCAAACAACATCAGCTCGGGCACGGTGGCCGATAACAGACTAGAGGGCACCCTCGATCGAACCAATTTTAATGCATCAAACTATGTAACAGCTCTTGGTGGTGTTCATGTGGGGGGATCTTCTGACCCCGGCACCGACAATCTGCTGGTAGATGGTACCACTACTTTTGACGGCAACCTTATGTTTAATACCGGCACTATTGCATATGCTAACTGGGGCTCGTGGGGCAGTGATAACGAAAAGTTCTTATCTTTTGAAACAACAAACCCGCGACGCATTCACCTATGGGCCCCTGATAACGCTGGGGCTAATTTTCAGACAATTACTCTTGAGGGCCAGAATTTTGGCGGCCATGGCGGCTATGTGGGTATAAACACCCCCGACCCGGGCTATGAGCTCGAAGTCACGGGTAATGCCGCTAAAACCACCGGAAACAGCTGGACGTCAATTTCAGACAGGCGTAAAAAAAAGAAAATCAAACAACTTAAAGACTCTCTTAAGATATTGATGACTCTGCGGGGTGTAAGCTTTTACTGGCGCAACCCGGCAAGGCATGGTAACCGCAGGGGTATGCAGCGGGGCTTCATTGCTCAAGAGGTCGAAAAGGTTATACCTGACTGGGTAACCACAGACCAGCATGGCTATAAATGGTTTAATCCGGTGGGTTCTTTTGCCATGACCCTTGAAGCCATGCGAGAGCTCAAAAAAGACAATGATAGGTTGCGGGCCCAGCTGCAACAGCTTCGCCAGAAGATTGACAAATTGGCCGCTCTCAGAGCCAATAAGACCTGATGGCATACCTCTTTTCAGGTAAATAATAACAGAAAATTCTGTTTCACCTTCCCGATAATTAGAGGGTGAAAGCTCTGTGGGAGAAAATAACCCGTCTTGGCCTTGATGGTACCGTTGCCTCAAGCTATGTAAAATTCATTGTTATTACCAATTCTACCAGCGCCATCGTGATTTTATGGATACTGGGCTTCACACCCTCGCTGCTGTTCTTTTTACCCACGTCGCTGCCCATTATTCTGATGAACTGGGGCTTTGCAGCCATGTGGTGCTTTACCCTGTTTTTGAACTATAAGAAAAAATATCTGTTGGCAAAGATCTACTTCGGGGCGGTAGCCGGTTTCTCAATAGCGATGTTTGCCATCGCGGCCGGTATCGAGACCTACATACATCTTTATTCACTGGTAGTAATGATTGCCGCTTTTCTGATTTTCTCTGATAAAGAACGGCTTTATACCTATTTGACAGCGGGCGTGTGTATCGGCATGTTCTTTCTACTCGACTACCTCAAGCCAGAGCCGCTGATCAAGGCAGATGCTTTTTTCATTGAGTTTGCCCGCCTTAATCTGATTGCTATGTTATTCATCATTACGATGTTATTGATGATCTATTCAAACCGGGTGCTGCGTGGCGCCGAAACGAAATTATCTGAAGAGAAAAGAAAATCTGAAGAGCTGCTGTTAAACATTCTGCCACAAGATGTGGCCCACGAATTGAAAGAATTTGGTTCGGCCGAACCAGTTCGTTATGACAATGTTACAGTGCTGTTTACAGATTTTATAGGTTTTACCAAAATCAGTGAGAACATGAAGGCCGAGCAGGTGATTGATGAGCTTGATAAATGTTTTTCGCAGTTTGATGAGGTGACCAGGCGCAACAATCTCGAAAAGATCAAAACCATAGGCGATTCATACATGCTGGCCGGTGGCCTACCGGCTGTGAATAACACCCACAGCATTGATTGCGTACTGGCAGCCCTTGAGATTCAGGCCTTTATGAACCAGATGAAGCAGATTAAATCAGAGCAGGGCCTACCCTTCTGGCAGCTGAGGCTGGGTATCAATACCGGCCCCCTTGTCGCCGGGGTGGTAGGGCAGATGAAGTTTGCCTACGACGTTTTTGGTGATACCGTAAATACTGCCTCGCGCATAGAAAGTGCAGGCGTTGCTGGCCGTATTAATATTTCAAAGAGTGTTTATGACAATGTTCGTTTTCTTTTTGCCTGCGAACACCGTGGTAAAATACAGGCCAAGCACAAGGGCGTAATAGATATGTTCTTTGTAAACGGCATCAAACCCCGTTTCTCAGTGAACGGCGAAGGCCGGGTGCCTAACGACGAGTTTAAAGACGTCTATGAAAAAGTGAAGCAGGGCGCCCGCCTGGTGGCCCGGCCAAAAGACTGATGTGCATAGATGGCTCTGCAAAAACTGGCTGCTAAGGCTTTATCATTGTAGTTTTCTTTACACC
>CAZHLC010000047.1:0-6559 GCA_964532545.1 uncultured Leptospiraceae bacterium
GCCCTTCGAGCAGACAGACAAACAGAGCGACCATGTGATTGCGAGCCCTGCCAGGGGCATCGCAGGCTAAAAGAAAAAATAAAAGGGTACTTGTATGGGTAGAACAGTAATTGCATATTCAATGGTGATCGAACGCATCATCGACCGATTTAAAAATCACCGTAAGGGCCTGCGGGCCGATGACCGTGAGGTCTTTGATGAGCTCATGCGCACCGCCAAGAAGCAGGTGCAGGCCGGGGTCATGGCCCAGCATCCCAACGGCTTCGATGCCATGAGCATGGCCATGCATATCAGTATTTTGAAAAGGCTGAAACGTCTTGAGGCTAAGGTCGATCGTTTGCTCGAGAAAGAAGTCAAAGCGTCACTCTGAACGAAGTGAAGAGTCACGTGCTCACCGTTAACACGTGATTCTTCGCCCTTCGGGCTCAGAATGACTCTTGTTTGTCTCGCCATGACCTATCTCTTCGACATATATAGCACCGAAGATTTGATGTATCTTTGGTTGATTGATGATCAGCAGCGCCTGGTGCTGGTGACTGACGTGTACTATCCGGTGATTTATGCCGAGGGGCCTGATAATTTATTAGAGAAGCTGGTGGCGCGCCTTTATGAGCTCGAGGCCCTGTTTCAAGAACCCCGCTGGGTGACCAAGCGCCACTTCTATAAAAATGAACCTACAAGGGTGCTTGAGCTCACCATCGCGCGGCCCTCGGTCTTGTGGCGTATCAAAAGCAAACTGTTTGCCCTCATTCGCAAACTCGATATTTACCATTCTGATATAGAGCCAGTGGTTTCTTATCTGTATAGTAAGGGTTTGTACCCCCTGGCCCCTGTTGCATACGAAGCTGAAATTGAGGGGCGCCGCCTCGTTCTTAAAAGTATCAGAGCGCTGCGGGCCGTAACTGACTTTGACTATGAAATTCCGCCGCTGCGTATTTTAACCATGAACCTGGCACACAGCCACCGTCTGGGCATGGGGCCGCAGAACCCTCTGCAGCTTGAGGCCAGCACCATGCCTCTGTTGACCGAGGCTACGATCAGCCAGCTTAGCCTGGGTGAGGCGGGTTTCTCTGCCAACAATACCCAGTACGAGATTGGCGAAAAAGACCAGCGTCGGTTTATTCGCATACTGAACCACATCTTGAAAAAAGAAAACCCCGATGTGATTGTGTCATCATACGGTGATCAGGTGATTTTTCCTGCGTTGTTTTCGTGGGGCCAGAAGCACAAGATGCCCCTCGAGCTCGACCGCGATCAGGTGCCGCCCACATCACGTAAGATCATCAAAAAGGGTACATCGTTTAATACTTATGGCTCATGGATCTTTCGCGCACCCTCATACCCTCTATTCGGCCGCTGGCACATTGACAGTCGCAACAGTTTCACCTATAAAGAAACCCAGCTTCTGGGTATCATCGAACTCTCGCGCCTCAGCCGCCTGCCGGCCCAGCGGCTGGCCCGCGCTTCAACTGGCGGCGCACTCACAAATATGGAGATGGCAGTTGCCATTGAGCAAGACTATCTGGTGCCCTGGCAGAAGTCGGCCCTTGAAAACGAGAAAACCTGGTACGAGCTGCACCTTTATGACAAAGGTGGGCTGGTCTACCAGCCCGATATCGAAGAGGGTAATCTGAAAGAAAACATTGTGCAGCTTGATTTTTCGCAGATGTACCCCTCGATTATGAATATTCACAACATCAGCCCCGAAACAGTCAACTGCCTCTGCTGCCAGCAAGATGATGTGCCCCAGGTGCCCGAAATCGGCTTTAAAATCTGCAACCGACGCCGCGGCATTGTGTCTGACACCCTGGGGCACGTGCTTGAGCGGCGGGCCCACTATAAAGAGAGAAAGAAGGTAACAACAGGTTTTGAAAAAGAATGGAACCAGACCAAGATCGACAGTCTCAAATGGGTAAACGTAGTCAGTTTTGGCTATCTGGGCTATCGCAATGCCAAGTTTGGTAAAATCGAATCGCATGAGAGTGTAACCGCCTTTGGCCGCGACAAGCTGCTTGAGGCGGTGCGCCTGGCCGAGGGTGATGGCTTCAAACTCTCACATGCCATTACCGACTGCATTTTTGTACATAAAGACGGGGCGCCCCTTGACTATGGGCAGCTCGACGATCTCTGCGAACGAATTTTTCAGAAAACCGAAGTGAAGATGAGTATCGAAGGGGTATTCAGCTGGCTGCTGTTTCTGCCTTCGCGCATTGATGAAAAAATGCCAGTGGCCAATAAGTATCTGGGCCGCTTCGATAATGGCGAGTTAAAGTACCGGGGCATTGCGGTGCGGCGCAAAGATATTCCGGCGTTTATCAAGCAGGGGCAGCTCGAGCATCTTGAGGTCATGCGCCCGGGGGTAACCATTAAAGAAGTAAGAAGTTTTCATGAAAAAATGCACCAGATCTATCTTAAGTACGATGAGCTGATTGAAAGCGGCCAGATACCCTGGCGCGATCTGCTGGTGCGCAAAACCGTCAGCAAAGAACTCGATGACTATGCAGTTTTAAATGGTACCTCGCTTGCAATGAGGCAGCTGCGCCGCAATCACATTGCGGTGCAGCCCGGCGAGAAGGTACGCTTTGTGGTACTGCAGCAAGAAAGTATTAACCCCGAAAACCGCTACATTGCCGAAGAGCTGGCCACTCTGCGCTATGAGCGCGAGATTGTGCCCTTTGATAAAACGTTTTATCGCCGCATGTGGTGGCAGAGTTTTAAAGAGCTCTGGTGCCATTTTGCTCCTGAAGGTTATTTCGAGCGCATGCCCGACGGGCAGCGCTGGTTTGCCTTCGTTTAGCTAAAGCCGCACACCCATACCCAGCTCGCCATAAAAACGATCACCCATGCTGATGATGCCACTCTCATCTTGCTGCGAGGGGTTCAGCACCAGCCCTATCTTTGAAACAAGCGACAGGCTGTTATTCTGGTAGTTGTATCTGCCAAACACAGCAGTGGCTGACTTGATAAAGCTGATAATACCATCGAAGTTATCTTCGTTCAGTAACTCGGTGCCAATCTCAAATTTTGAATGCTCGGCCAGCTTCAGCCACACTGAGGTGTTTAACCAGCCCTGCACCAGGTTGCTGTTATGATCAAGAAAGCCTGCATTAAAACCCACCCGCTCATGAGGAAACAAATAGATTCCCAGAGCCGGGTAGGGCTGCGACAGGTTGGTGTCGATCACCATTTTCTCTGGGCTGCTTTGTTCAGTGTTGCTGGCCAGCTCTAATCTTCTTTTGGCATACTGCCGCAGAGTCAGTAATGATGTTGAACCATAGAGAATATCAACGTTCTTTAATGATTTGATAATCGCTACGTGAAAGAAGGCGGTAAAGCGGGCTGGTATGAGATACTGTACCCCAGAGGCCGTAGCGCTGGCCCCCTCATGATTCAACAGCGAAATAAAGGCAGAGAAATCATCGTCAAAATAGTTGCGCCAGCGCGTGCTCAACTGGTAGGTTGAATAGGTGCTGGTGATATAGCTGTAGGTGGCATTGCGGTTCTCATCTAGAATGCGCTCATCGGTATAGGTCTGGTAGACCTGGCCCCATGATGAACGCATCTGCCAGTCTTGTGTTGGCTGGCTGGCCCCCAGAACCCCGGGGGCCAGCAATACCAGCAGGGCTAGCGCACAGGTTGTGCTGAATTTCATATGTTAACGCCTGCTGTTTACTTAGAAGCTATAGCTGGCCCCGGCATTGCTGTAAAAAGAATCGTAGAGCCCTATATTATCAAGCTTATCTGTATAGTCGCTCAGTATCATGGCGGTTTTGAAATGCAGATTAAAATCACCAAAGCTGAGGTTCTGTCTCACAAACATGGTGAGAAAGGGCAGCAGGCCATTGCCGGTATCGAGGCTGTAGTGTTTGCCCAGGGGCAGATGCACATAGGCGTTAGCGTCATCGGTGCGCAGGTTGGCCTGCTCGCGCAGCACATCAAAGGTCAGATTGAGCCCATCGGCCCGGCCGAAACGCATACGCAGGTTGGGCAAGACCCTGACCTTATCAATAAACAGACCGCGGCCACGAATTCTGGTTAAAACCTCATTGCCATCTGAGTCACGTACAATATTACCATTTTCATCGGCCTGGCGGCGCAGACGAAAGGCTTCGTTGGCTGTTTCAATAAATACCGTAGTGCCAATGTCAATCTCGAGCTTATCTTGTACTGAGCCAAAGAAGAAACCAATGCCGCCGGCAGTACGGTCTTTGATTTCAGAGTTTACCTCGGGCTCGTCGAATTCAACAATCGCCGGAATATCAATTGAAGCATTCTGGGGGTTGGCGTAGGCCAGCAGCTGAATACCCAGCAACAGATAACTGTTGCGGCCCACCATATCGCGTACAAAAGATGAATTGCGGGCAAAGGGCACTGATAACTCAGCCATACCACTGTAACTCTTTGATGAGAGGTAATCGAGCTTATCGCCCCCCACAATCAAGGGGTCGCGGTAGCCCTGCAGTAGATTGGCTGAACCCAGTGAAAGGCTCAGTTTGGTTTTAGCACCATCATATGAAGCATTGTCAACTCTGGTTGGTTGATAGTTCTCAATAATGCCAGGCTGTTCTGTCTGGGCCCAGAGTGATGAGCCAAGCAGCGCAGTTAGAAGTAATGTTCGCATAGTTTACTCTCCCGTTCAGGTTTAGAGGGCAAGCTATAGCTTTGATCGGTCTATGGCTATGTTTAGGGTTATTGCTGTTGCCTGTTCACAACAACTTTTCTGTGCCACCCCTGTTGTGTTTTAACCACGGCCAATATAAGTAGTAATACTGTTGTAAGAAAGCTACCACTTTCTGATTGACGGTATCGGTTCTATCATTTGATAAGGGCAGATCTTATGCTGCGTGAAATTGAAATAAAAAGTAAACTCAGTCTTGCCGATTACGAAGTAATTCCCCAGTATACCTTGAAGGTCAATGAGCTCAAGGCCTTTGCCCAGACCCTGAAGAGCAACTGGTCAGCTAATACCATCTACATGGTCAATTCAACCGCCAAGGGTGGCGGTGTGGCCGAGATGTTACCGCAGATGATTGCCATTCTCAAAGAGCTTGGCTTTAAATGCAAGTGGCTGGTACTTGAAACAGATGAGCCGCTGTTTTTTTCTTTTACGAAGAAGCTGCACAACCTGATTCACGGTTTTGATGCCGGTGAGATTACCGCAGAAGAAATCGCGGTATATAAAAAAGTTTCAGAAAAGAATGCCGAAGAGTTGCTGAAGATTGTAAAGCACGGTGATCTGCTCTACATTCATGACCCCCAGCCCATGGGTGCGGGGGCCATTGCCAAACGAACAGATGGTATCAAGGCAGTATGGCGCTGTCATATTGGTACTTCACTGCACAACGAAGCCACGCGCAGAGCCTGGGGTTTTCTGGCTGACTATTCGTATGCTTATGAGCACGGTGTTTTTTCTGCCCCAGAATATATTCCGGCAGTTTTTGCCGGCCGCGCCAGCATTGTGCACCCGGCTCTTGACCCTTTGACCCACAAAAACCGTGAGCTGAGGCTGCATAAGATCTCGGGTATTCTGGCCAGTGGGGCCCTGGTTGATAAAAGTTACCAGTCAATTGCCGAGCCCTTTGGCGAGCAGATCAAAAGTATTGCCATCGATGGCACCCTGATTGATGGTCTTGACTACAAAAAGATATCTTTGCTTAAAAGCCCCTTTATACTGCAGGTCTCTCGGTGGGATAAACTAAAGGGCTGGGCAAGCCTGATGCAGGGGTTTGCCGAACTGAAGGCCAATATCACCAGCAATGGCTACTCGCCCCGGCAGAAAAAACGTCTTGAGCAGGTTTGTCTGCTGTTGGCCGGGCCCGAAGCCGCCTCTGTTTCTGATGACCCCGAGGCTACAGCCGTTTTTAAAGAACTTATCGAAACCTATGTAGCTCTGCCCTACGATATAAAAAACCAGATCGCCATTATTACCCTGCCCATGGTTTCAAAAAAACAGAATGCGCTGATGGTAAACGCGTTGCAGCGTACCTCAGACATTGTGGTGCAGAATTCTTTACAAGAGGGTTTTGGTCTAACCGCCACAGAGGCCATGCTTAAGGGCGTGCCCCTGGTTGTTTCAAATGCGGTGGGGCTGTTGCAGCAGGTCACCAACGGGGTGCATGGTCTGGTTAATAACGAACCCGAATCAGCCGGGGCCGTGGCCAAAGTACTTGAGCATATTCTGCTGAATCCCCTTGAGGCTGAGCGCCGGGCTCTAGCAGCTAAGCGGCGCACTATTGATGAGTTTCTGGTATTTACCCAGCTGAAAAAAACGCTGCAGGTGCTTTCTACCCGCATCAAGTGAACTGAATTGACAGTCAGTGCAGCGCACTAATGCAACGACTACAACGTTTTAGCAGTTTTAATATACAGAAAAATCTTTGTAGTCTTGTCAACCTCTGGGCGGTGCCCCTCGGGCAGCGCGTGCGCCTTCAATTCGCGTGCGAATTTAAAATAGGCGCACTAGTGCCCCCGTTCAAACTTGACAGTTCAAATCAACTGCCTATAGTTGGGTGGGGATGGAAATTCGACATAAAATAACAGACGACGAAACTGTTGTACT
>CAZHLC010000047.1:6659-10301 GCA_964532545.1 uncultured Leptospiraceae bacterium
GTTGGGTGGGGATGGAAATTCGACATAAAATAACAGACGACGAAACTGTTGTACTGGCCATTAGTGGTGAAATAGATTTATACAGCGCACCTCTTTTGACCGCTGCGGTTGATGAATTTAAAAAAGAAGGCCATAAAAACTTTCTACTTGATATGCGCGATTGCCCGGGCGTTGACTCAATGGGTCTCGGGGCCTGTATCAGCATCATGAAGCAGCTGGGCCGCGAGGGTGGGCAGATTACTCTGGCCTATGCCAATGAACGAATTGAGCGCACCTTTCAGCTGGCCAAGCTGACGGCTGTATTTGGTTTTCATGGTTCATTACAAGAAGGCCTGGCTGCCTTATCAACTGCGACCACTCAGGCCTGATCAGGTTTAAAACAATTCGCCCTGGTCGGGTTCAGCAGGTTCGATTACTTCGGGGCCTTCATTGGCTACTTTATTCACTTTGGTGCTGATGGTATAGGCCTCAAGTTTATCTTCAACGTAAGGTACCAGCAGCTCTTTCAGTGCGGCCGTGTCATCAAAACCAGGGTCTAACCATTTCTGGTAGTCTTCTTTATGCAGTATGACGGGCATGCGGTCATGAATGTCTTTCATAATCTTATTGGGGGTAGTGGTCAAGATCGCCATACTTTCAACAATGTTGCCCCGCTCATCGGTGTAACGATCCCAGATGCCGGCCAGACCCAGCAGTGAGTCATCACGTTTTTTTATAAGAAAAGGAATCTTCTGACCCGCTGATTTTTTCCATTCGTAGAAGGCATTGGCCGGCACGATACAGCGACGGCGTTTAAATGATTCTTTAAACGACTTCTTCTGCTCGACTGTCTCAGACCGCGCATTGATCATGAAGGGTATTTTCTTCGGGTCTCTGGTTCCCCCCGGAATAAACTGCCAGTGAGCCATGCTTAATATTCTTTTATCACCCTCTTGTTTGATGATGGGCACGGGCTGGCCTGGGGCAATATTATAGCGGGCCTGTAGCTCTTCAATTTCACTGAAGAGTTCAAACTCTTCGATGATCTGTGAGGTGGGTGAGATGAGGTTATAGCGGCCGCACATAGTTTTATGTCACAGGCATTAGAATACCTGTCTAACAGAAAACAAATTTATTACGCAACTTTTGTACATGAATATCTGTGAGCCCCGGGTTTAAACCCAGGGCACACATTAATTCTGCAAATTGCCGCGTACGATGTGGTCGGCCACATGAGTGGCGGCAAAGGCATTGGGTTTAATCACTGCATTAAAACCCAGGGCCTCAATGTAGGCGACCGCGGCCTTAACCAGGCTGTTTGATTTGTGGTGGGGGTTGCCATTGAGGTCAAGATGCACGCAGAAAGGGCGCTCTGCAACCACCTCGGCAATGGCTGAAGCGGCCTGGCCGGCCAGTTCGACTTCTTTCCAGAGTTTTTCGCGTATGGCCATGGCCCGGTTCACCTTGACGGTTTCATAGAACAGGCTCGAACCGCGGCAAGAATCATGGTGAATTACAATCACGGTGATAAAACGGGTAGTCTGGCCAAAGATTTTCGCATCGCAGCCCACATAGATGCCGGTTTCGGCCGAGGTCTTGGCGATCTTTTCGCGAATTTCATCGAAATCAAACTCTTTGATTACTTTTATCATATAAACTCTAATAAGCCGGCCTGTTTTACTGGCAAGGCTTCTTTCAAATTGAGACCCAGAAGTGTTGTATTTTTGCAACATTTTTGCTTGAAAAGCTGTCTCAGAACGTAAAAGATTCCTAAAAAACAGTGATTTGGAGGCCTCTATGGCCGTAGCAAGAACAGAGTTTCTATTTGATAAAGAAAAAGAGCCCCATCGGGCCCGTACCAAAGAAATTCTCAAAAAATACCCCGAGATTCGTAAGCTCATTGGTAAGAAAAACCCGTACAGTTTTCTGGTGATTTTATTGGCGGTCAGTGCCCAGTTCGGCGGCGCCTATTTATCATCTAATCTGGCCTGGTACTTTGTAGTTCCCCTGGCTTATTTTGTAGGCACCATTATTAATCACACATTTATCGCCCTTGTACACGATGCCTCGCACAATCTAATCTTTAAAAACAAACCCCTGAACAATCTAGCCGGCATTCTGGTTAACTCACCCATGGTGGTGCCTTCTTATGTCTCGTTTAAAAAATACCATATGAAGCACCATGCCTTTCAGGGTGTGTATGAGCTTGATGCAGACTTTCCCAGTCGTTGGGAAGCTAAATGGGTACGCAATATCTGGTATCGCAAGATTATCTGGTTACTATTCTACCCGCTGATTCAATCGGTTCGCACCGCCCGTGTTAGCGAAGTGAACTTTATGGATTTCTGGGTCATCTTAAACTGGGTGGTGGTTTTTGCCGCCGATTTTCTGGTATGGTATTTCTGGGGCCCCACGGCTTTCTTATACCTGTTTGTGGCCTTCTGGTTCGGCTTTGGTCTGAGTATCACTGGCGGCCGTTTGATTCAAGAACACTATATGATTGATGAGCCACAAGAAACCTACAGCTACTATGGCTGGTTGACCTGGCCATCGCTACACGTGGGTTATCACAACGAGCACCATGACTTTCCCTCAGCACCGTGGAACAATCTGCCCAAGATCAGAAAGATTGCCCCTGAATATTATGAGTCACTGACCTACCACACTTCATGGACGAAGATCATGCTGAAGTTCTTATTCGACAGCAAGATGTCACTTTATGACCGGGTAGAGCGTAACGAGCGTGGTGGGGTCGAACTCAATGCCGAAGTGCGCCCCGACCTTGACGAAGCTGAAAGCAAAAAAGCGTCTGCTGAACCTGCGCTGAAAAAAGCTTCTTAAATCGCCCCCTGAGGGCTGGCTGCCAGCTGCCTTCAACTTGACCGTGAAGGCAGCTTCTATCATTTGTACTTCATGTACGAAATTTTAAATCCCTATAACAATGAAAAACTGGGCGAGTTCGGTTATGCCGATAACGCCACGGCCATGAAGGTGGTTGATACTCTCAAAAAGGGCGCTGATCTTCAGAATGAAATGGCGCCTTTTGAGCGGGCCGACATTCTGCACAAACTGGCCGACTTAATGCAGAAACACAGCGAAGAAATCGCCCAGATGATCACCAAAGAGTCGGGCAAAACGATCGCAGATTCGCGGGTTGAGATGGTCAGGGCGGCCACCACCATCGTCTGCTCTGCTGAAGAGGCCCGGCGTATCAATGGTGAACTGTTGAACTCTGATGCCTTTTCACCTAAAAGAAAAAAGACGGGCCTGGTATTCTATAAGCCCATTGGCATTGTGCTGGCCATTACGCCGTTTAATTTTCCCATAAATCTGGCGGCCCACAAGATGGGGCCCGCCTTTGCAGCTGGCAATGCCATCTTTTTTAAACCTTCGCCCCAGAATTATTTATCATCGAAAATGTGGTATGATCTGTGGCTTGAAGCCGGCATACCCGAAGAAACAGTACAGCTCTGCATGATTGATATACCAGAGGTGCAGGCCGTGATTAAACACCCCGATGTTGGCTGTGTCAGCTTTACCGGCAGTGTGCGGGGTGGTTATGCCATTTCTGAGCTGGCTGGTGCTCACTTGAAGAAAACCCTGCTAGAGCTGGGGGGCAATGACCCGTTGATTGTTATGCCCGATGCAAATCTTGAAGTGGCA
>CAZHLC010000047.1:10311-11590 GCA_964532545.1 uncultured Leptospiraceae bacterium
CCAGCACTGCAGTCAACCAGCGTTTTGGCACAGCCGGCCAGCGCTGCACAGCAGCGAAACGGCTGTTCGTGCATGCCGATGTGTATGACGACTTCAAGAAGCTGCTGATTGACAAAACCAGTAAACTCAAGGTAGGCGACCCCATGCAAGATGATACCTTTGTGGGCCCGGTTATCAATGGTAAGGCGGCCGATCAGGTGATGGCTGTGATGGCCGATGCGGTCAAAGACGGTGCCCAGGTGCTGGCAGGCAACAGCCGTGAGGGTAATGTGATTTCACCCTCGATTCTAGAGAATGTGCCAGATCAGGCCGAATTGATTTGCGAAGAAACCTTCGGCCCGGTAATTCCGCTGATGAAGTTTGATAATCTCGATGCTGTTATAGAAAAGATTAATTCAACCCCCTATGGCCTGCAGTCAGGTGTTTTCACCCATGATCTGCGCACCATACGCGAACTGTTTGCCAGGCTTAATGTCGGTGCCCTGGCCGTGAACGATGGGCCTGGTTTTCGCGCCGAGCACTTTCCCTTTGGTGGGGTAAAAGATTCAGGCACAGGCCGTGAGGGTGTGGCCTATACCATTCGCGAGATGTCGATTCAGAAAACTCTGGTTCTAGATGTTTGACCTCTCGAGCCTGACCCATGTCTACGGCTCGCTTTATATCGGCATAAGCGCTACTATTCTGCTGGGCGGGGTAGTGGGCTTCATTTCAGCCAGCTTTGGTATTGGCGGTGGCTTTGTGATTACCCCTTATTTCAATGCGGGCCTCAATCTTTCGGCCACCACAGCTGTGGCCACCTCAATGGGCCAGATACCCTTCATGTCGTTGGCCGGGCTGGTAAAATATTTTAAAGAAAAGATCATCAACTACCGCCTGGCGGCCTGGCTATTGGCGGGCTCATTGCCGGCCTCGCAGGTGGTGGCCCATTATCTGGGTAACATTAAAGACACCAGTTGGGGCAAAATCGAAGTCTATGGCGGCATGCTGCTGGCAGATATGATCATCATCGTGGTTTTTGCCGTGGTGATTGGTGTTCTCGGGGTCTATAACCTGGTTCGTTCTTACCGTGGTGGTAAAGAAAAGGCCATGGCGAAAAATAAATTTACTTCAAATACCCAGATGAATCTGATCACATTCTGCATTGGCATCTGCTTCGGTTTTTTCTCGGCCCTGCTGGGTATAGGTGGCGGTTTTTTTTTCTTTTCCGTTTTTTGTTTATTTCTGCGGTTTAGAACCCATTGAAGCAGTTGCCACCGGCCTGTTTGCCATTTTTGTTACC
>CAZHLC010000048.1:0-11466 GCA_964532545.1 uncultured Leptospiraceae bacterium
ATATTGAGCCGGTGCCCATTGAGAACCGCCTGATCGAATCACCCCTGGTTGATAACCTTATGGTGGTAGGGCAAGACGAGAAAAGCCTGGGTGCCCTGGTTGTACCATCGGTTGATGGCTTCAAAGCCCAGGGCATCGTTGCAAAAGATGTGGCTGAGCTGGCCACCAACCCTGAGGCTCAAAAAGCCATAGCCCAGCTGATCAAAGCAGAGATCTCAGCTGAAAATGGTTTCAAAGGCTTCGAGCGGGTAAATGGTTTTGAGCTGGTGCCCAAGGCATTTGAAGTCAATGACGAGCTCACCAATCTGTTCAAGCTGAAACGTCATGTGATCACTGATAAATACAAAAAACTCATCGATAAGATTTACGGGCGATAAGAACACCGAGGAATAAAAAATGAAACAGTGCTTTCCTGAAAATTACAGTTTAATTAACAGCTTAGAAACAGCGGTACTGGGGCTGATGATTCTAGTGATCATGTTCGGCATGGGCGCCGGCCTGACAGTACAGAGCTTCAGCTATGTGCTGAAAAAACCCAAAGGTGTTCTGATAGGTTTTCTCTCACAATTCGGATGGATGCCTGCCATCGGCTTTTTACTCGGCACGGTGCTGGGTCTGCCTGCCTTGTTTGCGATTGCCCTGATTCTGGTTGGCTCGATACCGGGCGGTACCACCTCAAACCTGTTTACCTACTTTTCACGGGGCAACGTGGCCCTCTCGATCACCATGACCGTGTGCTCAACCGTAGCGGCTATTATCTTGACCCCGCTCATGCTTGAAATCTATGCCAGCGGTTTTGCCTCGCAGGTTGATCTCACTAGTGGCAAAGAGTTTAAGATTCCTTTTAAGAGCATCATACAATCACTTATTCTAGTGATCGTACCGGTTCTTCTTGGTCTGCTGCTGCGTCGCTTCAGACCAGGTGCGGCCAAGGCGGCTGAAGATACCGCCGGCTTCATGGGTGTACTTGTTATTCTATTTCTGATTGTGATGTTCTTATTAGACCCGGTAAAACGCTGCCTGATGGCTGAAACCCCGTTTACAGTTTATCTCGCTTCAATTGGTATTGGCCTGGCTGGTTTTACCCTGGGCTACATTGCATCGCGGGCCCTTAAGATGATCAAACGCGATGCCCGCAGTGTATCACTTGAAACTGGTATTCAAAACGGCCCCCTGGCTTTTGCTATTGTTTTATTGAGCTTCTCAGACGGTATCGGCAAGATGGATCTTGAGCTCGCCTCATCGATGCTGTGGTTGCCGATTCTTTATTCATTTTTTATTGTGGTGACATCGTCTTTTATTACCATGTTTTACAGACGTATCGGCAAACATGACAGCGCGATCTATGAGAACCGCGAAGTGCAGAAAAATCTGTTTGGCGATAGCTGGCAACCTTTAGAAGACTGATTCTTAGTTAACCCGAATCAGTTCGACTTCGAAAATCAGCACTGAGCCGCCGGGTATCTTGGCCCCGCCACCGCGGTCGCCATAACCCAGGTCGCTGGGAATATAAAAAACGTTCTTACCGCCGGGCTTCATAAGCTGTAGCCCCTCTGTCCACCCTTTGATGACCTGATTCAGTCTGAAAGTAGCCGGCTGTTTTCTTTTATATGAACTGTCGAATTCATCACCATTGATCAGGGTACCCCGGTAATGTACAGTCACCCAGTCAGAAGCTTTGGGCCCATCGCCCTTTCCCTTTTTAACAACTCGGTACTGCAGACCAGTCTTGGTGGTCTTAATGCCGGCTTTCTTTTTGTTTTTGGCCAGAAAGGCCTCGCCGGTTTCTTTGATTTTTTCAATTTTACGGCCGGCAGCTTTTTTGATCATGGCAATGGCAGCATCTCGCTGATCTAGAGTAAGGTTGCCCTTACCATTCTTTTGCACGTCTTGCATGGCCTTGATTAGAAAAGCAGTATCGATACGAATTCCGTCTTTGCGCAGCTTTTTCACTTCTTGAGCAAAGACCATACCAGCCGCCGTTGAAAAGTCTTTACCGGTTTTATCGTCTGGCTTCTGACGATAGGCAGCGAAGGCCTTTCTGAAATCAAGGGTTGGCGGCTTACCCGCAAGACTCTGGTCGAGGGCCTGTTTAAGAGCAGCTAAATCAAGGTGTTTGACACTTTTCAGCTGCATACCCAGATTCTCACCAACAAGATAACTCACCGTCTGGTGCTCATTCATGGGTTTGGCTTCAACACCTGATATTAAAACGAGGGATATTAGAATGACAAAAGTTCTCATAATCATTGAATTAGACGTTAAAAGAGGGCTTTCAAGACCGTAAATCTCGAAATTTTAGAATCGCCCAGCCCCCCGTGAGGGCTAAAATCGTATAACCAAGCGAAACAAGGCTGGCCATCAGCCATTTATTGGGGCTTTTCACCATCGGAAAGGGCAGAATATTACCAATCATCTTGAAGGGCAGGTAATCTTTAGCGACATCGCCAATGATGTACCCCAGAATGTTTTCAAACAGAAAAATATAGGCAACCATCAAAATAATGGTAGGGGCTGTTTTACGAAACTGCAGCGCAAAAATCACCGCGATGGTAAGATAACAGAAGCTGTTTACAAACAACAGCGCCAGGTAGTAAAACTGTTCAAAAAGCCCCTCAAATGAGAACAGCTGGGCATATATGGCTGAGAAGATGGTGCCTGCAAGGCAAAGGTAGACTACGTTCAGCAGGCAAACCATGACCACCAGCAGCACTTTCGAAAGAAGCAGTTCATTTCGGGCCAGACCGTCTACGATGTGCTGTCTGAAAGTGCGAAACTGAAACTCATTGCAGACATTATTGATAATAAAAATAGCAAACCACCAGTTTGCAAACGAGGCGATGTAGGCCAGATAACCCCAGACATTGGGCAGATTAAACAGTTGGCTCGAGGTAAAATTGCCAAATTGAATATCACCTTCAGCCAGAATAGCCATGAAGGCTGTAAACGATACAAAATAGATAATAAATACAACTGCAGCGAAGCTGTATGATATGGCCTTGCGGTATTCTATTTTCAGCAGTTTAAGCATCGGCAGTTAATTCTAAAAACTCGGTTTCAAGGTCTTGTTTGTGTACGTGTAGATGATTCAGAGTTACCCCTTTCTTAAAAAGAGCATGGTTTAAATCAGAGCCCGAATATCCGTCAGCCAGATTCAACTGCAGCATGTCGACGCTGTCTTTGTTTATGGTGACCTCTTTAATACCTTCAACGGCATTCTTTAAAGCCGCCATATCATCGGCCTTGATGTCGGCCAGCATGTGACTGCCCAGTAACTCACCCACGGGCCCCGAGGCCAATAGCTTACCTTGTTTGAGAATGGCCACATGTGAACATACCTTCTCAACCTCATCGAGCATATGGCTGGCCAGAATTATGGTTTTGTTCTCTGCTACCTGCATAATAAGATTGCGTACCCAGGCTATGCCGGCCGGGTCAAGACCATTGGTTGGCTCATCTAACACCATCACCTTGGGGTCACCCAGCAGAACCGACGCCAGGGCAAGGCGCTGCTTCATACCATAAGACATTGCGCTGAAGCGTGAGCTGGCCCGCTTTTCAAGTTCGACCAACTGCAGCACCCGGGGTATATCATCATAACTGACACCCTTAATGTCACAGCAGATTTTCAGATTGTCTTCTAAGTTTAAATAGGGATAAAAGTTCGGTGTCTCAAGCAGGGCCCCGATATGACGCCGGGCCTCGGCCCCCTGCATACCATCAAACCAGTGGTAATCGCCTTTATCAGCGATCAGAACACCCAGCAGAATGCTGAGAGTTGTGGTTTTACCACTGCCGTTCGGCCCGAGAATGCCCATGATCTGGCCCGACTCAACTGATAGAGAAAAATCGCTGAGGGCCTGCACTCTGCCATAGTGCTTTGACAGGCCCCCGGTCTGCAGAATGGCCATTTGTTACCGCAGAAAGTACTTTGAAGTTATATCAAGTGTGGTGTTGAAAGCGTAGAAAAACAGAAACAACCAGTAAATATTCATTATAGCCAGAGATACCGGAAAAGCCACCAGGCCCAGCGCCCAGGGAAACTTTCGCTCGACCTCAGACTCAAGGTGCACCACATGAAGGTAGAGCTGGTTTTTCTTCTCAGCATCTAGGTCTTCGCGGGGGTGAAAAACCGGTGAGCCCATCAGGCCCGGTGCATAACTCTGCATCAGCTGGTTATACTGGCTTATGAGCCCTGCTGCCATAATAGCCCCGGCCAGCAGAATACCCACATAAATGAAAACCCAGAAAACAGTAAAAACAGTCATACCGGGTAATGCTTCAAAAATGCGGCCATAAAGTCTGCCAAGATGGCCATCGCCCCATAGAACAAAAAATAATAGCTGAATCAGATCAATGAACACAACCGCGCCCAGAGCAAACAACAGCATTTTACCCCGGCTACTGTAGGTTTCAACCCGGCGAATGCTGCTATAAAGCGCATGGTCTTCAATATTGTCAATTTGCTGGTATAAATGAGGTAACATGGCCACAAATTAATTGTGGCACATAGCAAGTCAAGCTGTGAAAAGTTTGATTGACCCGCGACCGCAGGCCGCTAGCCACAATCATGCTGCGGCTCTTTAAAAGAATCAGCCAGATCGGTATAGGCCCTGCCATCGCAGAATCAGAGAAGAAGTACATTGCTTTAACTAACGCCGTAGCCCTGGTGGCGATGATCAGCCTGCTTGGCCAGATACCAGTCACGGCCATGTACTGGCCCGCCACCCGCGAATTTATTGGCTTACTGGTTATCTGGGCATTCGTTTTTCAATTCGTCTTCTGGCTGAACCACTTTGGCCATCACCTGGCCGCCAAGGTATATCTCAATGCCCATGCGCTGCTTTTCTTTGGCCTGTTTGATTACCTTATCGGGCCAGAAGGTAACGTGCACTTTCTCAGCATCTTTGTAATGGTAGTGGCCTTCTTTATTTTTCTAGATAGAGAAAAGTTCTATATGTATTTGCTGGTTGGCCTTGCGGCCGGCTGCTTTCTCTTCTTTGAAACACTCGGCCTGCACCTAAAGGCTGTATTGTTTTTACCAGAGAAGTTTCTACAGTTGAACCAACTGGCGATGAAGATTACCATGTTCTTCACGGTATCAGGTTTTGTATTTTTCATTTCACGTATTCTCAGAGATGCAGATAAGAACCTTGAGATTGAGAAAAATAAATCAGACAGACTTCTATTAAACATTCTACCTGAGAAAGTCGCAAATGAGCTTAAAGAAAAAGGTTCAACCGACCCCGTAGAGTTTGAGAAAGTTAGCGTACTTTTTACAGATTTTGTGGGTTTTACCCAGATTGCCGAGAAGCTACCGCCGCGTGAGCTGGTTGCTGAACTTGATCGCTGCTTTTCACAGTTTGACAAAGTTGTCGAAAAATATGGGCTTGAAAAACTCAAAACTATAGGCGATGCCTTTATGGCTGCAGGGGGTATTCCCCAGGCGAATAAAACCAATGCCATCGACTGCACCCTGGCTGCTCTTGAAATTCAGGCCTTTATGCGGCAAATGAAAGAAATAAAACAACAGCAGGGCTTTGAGTATTGGCAACTCAGACTCGGTATAAACACAGGCCACCTGGTAGCCGGGGTAGTAGGTGAAAAAAAGTTTCAATACGATGTCTGGGGTGATACTGTAAATACCGCCTCACGTATGGAATCTTCGGGTAAGTCTGGCCAGATCAATATATCACAATCAACCTATGACGAGATAAAAGATTTCTTTCGCTGTACGTTTCGGGGAAACATATCAGCTAAGAACAAGGGTGAGATTTCAATGTACTTTGTTGAGGGTATCAGACCAGAACTGGCCCGTGATGAAGCCGCGATTACCCCGAATGCCGAGTTTAAAAGAAAATATCAGAGTTTAAAATGAACTTCAACCTGGTCATTGCAGATAAGTGGTTTAGAAGAGCCCTGCTTTCATTAGCCTTGGTTCTGGCCATTGCTGAAGTTCTGCTGCCCTCACAGCGTGAATGGCTGAAAGCCTTCTTTGTCATAGTTATGGCAGGCATCGTAGGCTATTTTACCAATTTTCTCGCTATCAAGATGCTGTTTCAACCAAAAAAAGGTAAGGTTCTGGGTTGGGAAGGTTTGGTGCCGAAAAACAAGGCCCAGATCGCCCGCAGCCTGGGTGAGAGTGTACAGAATAACCTGCTTTCACCCACCATTCTAATGCAATACATCTACGAGCGCAATCTCATAGAAAACATGACCCAGAAGGTCGCCAACTGGGTCGATTCGATGCTGGCGCAAGAAGAGCAGCGCGCCAAACTTACGGGCTTCATTGTCAGCTATTTGCGAGAGAAAGGCCCTGATATGCTGAATCGGGGCTTTGACTTTACTTAAGATTATATCAAAGACATTGCCCGAAACCCAGAAGAGCTGGTAAAGTACTGGCAGTTCGCCCGTGATGCCATGCTCGAATTCATAAGTTCGAAAGAAAACAGAGCACGAATCGCTGAATATCTCACGAGAATCATGCTTACTGAGATTCCGAACCTGGCCCGGGGCCTCAATGATTCACTTGAAAAATACCTGAGAAAGCAGAAAGGCTTCACCAAGATTGGCGGCCTTGGCATCAAAAAGATAGCATCATTTGATGAAGAAGCAATCGAAGACCTGCTGCATCGCTTTGTCGAAGACCCCGAAACCGGTGAGCAGTTCATGGGTATGCTTGACATGTTTGTAGAAGAATTTCAAGAGCGCCTGCAATCACCAGAAACCCAGATTTATGTTCTCGGTCAGGTTGAAAGCTACAGCGACATGGTTGCCAAGTTTGCCCGTGAGCATATTCTAAAGGGCGGCATCGACCAGCTGCAGAAGTATCTGAACAACCCCGACAACTGGGAGAAAATAGATGATGTCATTGCCCGGGCCATATACTGGGCTAAAGACAAAATTCTTGAGTTCATTAACAGCGAAAGAGGCCGCGCCTGGGTGCAAGATAAGATTGGCATCGTGGTGCATAAGATCAATGTCACCCAGCTAGTAGAAGAGCAGGTTAACAAACTTGATACCGATGAACTCGAACAGATGATTCTTGATAACACCGGGGGCAACCTGGTGGCTATTCAGTTTCTAGGGGGCATACTTGGTCTGGTGGCAGGTTCAATACAGATCACCACCCTTGCAGCCATACCTGTAGGTATACTTATTCTGGTAGCCTATGTTTCTAGCGTGAGAAATAAAAGAAAGTACGGTACTAAATAGTTTTTCGCAGTTTAAAGCTGCCCATACGCCGCGCAAGAATTTCAATACGTTCTTCGTAGGCGGCTTTTTTATGAGAAAATTCATTTGCCAGAGCGCTGTAAAGCTTCTGCTCAAAGCTGAGGGCTGCCAGCAGTGAGGTCGCTGCATTCTTTTTAAACCGGCTCTTGTTTTGAAAGACAACATGCCGGGTATTGAAACGGTCAGCTGGTACTTCTTTGGCAAGCAGCTCAATGTTGGCAAGTGTCAGACCACCGCCAACAGAGGTTACCTTACCCTGGCCCTTGATTTTGCGCACCGCTGTGCAGGTGGTATCGATAACCGCTTCATCATCAACAGATAAGTGCATGCTGCTTGAGAGGTCACCCCGGCCAATGGTGATCTGGTTCAATGAAAAGAAAGCCCTGCTTTCGATCATGTCATCGAGATTAGCTGCTGCCGTATGACTCTCTAAATTCATGGCAAGGTAGGGTAATGGTGTATCTTTCTCGGTAGCTACGGTTTGAATTGACTTAACAAAATTAGAAAGGGCATAGACAGTTTCAACCATGGGGGCCAGCACACCATCGACCCCGAGATCAAGACAGGCACGCATATCATTGCGGGCTTCTGGGCCACCAATTTTCACAATAATAGGCACAATACCCTTGCTGATATCGCGCATCATGGCAATTTCATCAAACTGCATATCTTCAACTTCAGTACCGGTTTTTAGACCCACAACTGAATGATTCTTCTGCAGTTTTAAAAGCTCATTGCGAAGCTGGTTCAAATCTACTTTTGCCATCGTGTTATATTATCGTCAATTTTAAAGATTTCAGGCAGCAAAAAGGCCAAAATGAGACATAATGAAAGTGATCACGCTGTCGAGAAAAAAACATTGGCGCCACACCCACATTTTTCAGGTCTCTTGTATGAAAAACATTGCACTAATTGCTCTATGTGCCCTGGCACCGGCCACCAGCTGGGCAGCCATTGGCAAATGTGGGTTTCTTGGTAAATTCAAAAAAACCAAGATCTCTAAAAAGAACTCTTTCTGTACCGTTGAACGCTCGGGCTCGAAGCGCTATCTGCTGGTGCGTATCAAGAAAAAAGGCGGTTGGTTATGGGATATTTCTGGTTTGATCGATAAGCCCGGTACCACAACCCTGAGATTAAAGGCCATGGGCCCAGGCGGTTTCAGAGGCCCCAGGTCAAAACGATATAATGCAAAAAAGAAAGTCAAGGTATCGAAAATCAAAGGTATGAAAAACGGCCGTAAGGCCAGGGTGAAAGCAACCTTGAAATCATCTGATGGTAAAAAAATAAAGCTTTCAGGCTTTTTCGTATGGACCGTCGACAGCACCCCTAAAGAGATTGTGGGTCGCATGAAGGCCCGCTTTGACAAAATAGATTTGAAAACCAAACAGGTGAAGTTTACCCCGTGGCATAGCAGGGGTTATCAGGTGATGAGTCTTTATGTGGTTAAACCCGGTGAGACTATAACACTAACGGTAAATTTTCCTGATTCTAAAAGCGGAACATATACCGAAAAACAAAAGGCCCGCCTGACTGCAGCACACAGTACATACATTGATGGAAAGCTTACGCTGCATAGCTACAGTGGTAAGCGTATTAAGATGGTTGTTACCAGAGATAAAGATGTAATCAAGTTGAGTTATGCAGGCAAGTTGACCAGCAACAAGGGCAAGACCATAGATCTAGTGGGCGCCTTTGCTGGCAGAATTTCTAAATAGGTTTCTATATGCAATTTAATACCTTACTCGAAAAGCTACTGAACAAAGAAGATCTTACTACAGCAGAGGCCGAAGCAATTATGCTGCAGACCATGCAGGGCGAGCTGACACCGGTACAGGTCGCTGGCTGGCTGGTGGCCCTGCGGGCCAAGGGCGAGACACCCGATGAGATAACTGCTGCGGCCCGCATTATGCGCTCGAAGGCAACAGCTCTACCTGGCCTTGAAAACCCGCTGGTAGATACCTGTGGTACGGGCGGTGACAAATCAAGCCTGATGAATATTTCAACCCTGGCCGCACTCTTAATAGCCTCGAAGGGTATCAAGGTTGCCAAACACGGCAATCGGTCAGTCTCATCGAAAAGTGGCTCGGCTGATATTTTAGAGAAACTGGGTTACCCCATGAATGAAACCCCAGAGCAGACTGCGGGCAGAATCAAAGAGAAGAACTTTGGCTTCATGTTTGCGCCTCTATATCACCCTGCCATGAAACACGCCATCGGCGCCCGTAAAGAGCTGGCAATTCGTACGATTTTTAATATCCTTGGCCCTCTTTCAAACCCGGCAGGCGCAGAGATTCATCTACTCGGGGTCTTTACTGACCAGCTGCTTAAACCCATGGCCACAGCTTTAAGCGGGCTTGGTGTCAAGCAGGCCCTGGTGGTTCATTCAACCGATGGTCTTGATGAAATCAGCCCGGTGGCAGATACCAGGTTCGTCTATATTGATAATGGTTCGGTTGCTGAAGGAACTATCAGTGTTGCATCACTCGGCCTTACAATCAAGTCACTGGCCGAGATTCAAGTAAACGATGCTGACGATGCCCTGGCCAAGACAAAGCAGGTTCTCGACGGTACTCTACAACCAGCTATTGAAGCCGTAGCCTTAAATAGTGCCGCCCTTGAGTACCTGTATAAAAAATACCAGGGTGAAAGCATTGAGTTAGAAAAATTTCTCTCAGACACAGTATCAGAGAATATAGACTATCTCAAAGCAGGCAAGCTTGCTGATTACGTCGCAGGCTGGTAGATGAACAACTGGCTGGTTGAAAAAGAGGGCCATGTTACCCGTGTCACCCTGAATCGGGCCGAGCATTTAAACAACTTCAACTTAGAAACCCTGGGCGAACTCAAAGAGCTGTCAGAACTGGTACAGCGTGATAATAATTGCTGGGTCGTGGTGATACAGGCTGCAGGCAAACACTTCTCAACAGGAATGGATGTCGAAGTCATCAGCCAGATGGCCGAGCAAGAAGAAGAGCTTTATCGCGAATATTTAAGACGGGCCCAGCTGTGCATAGATGAGTTTGAAAAGATCAAACAACCCATAATCTGCAAGATCAACGGCTTCTGCTTTGGTGCTGGTATTATCATCGCTGCCTGCTGTGATTTTCGCCTGGCCAGTAAAAAGAGTGTATTCTGCCTGCCTGAGGTGAAACGTTCTATCGGTGTAATCATGGGCACCTACCGGGTAAGCCGCATCTGTGGCGTCGCCAATACCAAAGAGATGGCCATGCTGGGCGACCGTTTTAATGGTGAGAAGGCCCTGAATTATGGTTTGCTTACCAGTGTTCATGAACCAGCAAAACTTGACTCTGCAGTAGATTCTCTGGCTGAAAAGCTCTGCAACCTGCCCCCTGAAGCCGTCAGCCTCAATAAACAGATTGTTGATTTTGAATACGCAGAATATCTGCGGCGAACCCAAGACTATGAAATAGACGGGCAATTTCCCTTATTGCAGAGTGAAGATTTTAAAGAATCAATGCAGGCCTTTTTTGAAAAGCGTAAACCCAACTACAAGGGTAAGGCTTGACGAGCTGAATTTCGGGCCAAGGCTGCACTAAATGCAGTTTGTACCTACCATAGGCCTTGAAGTTCATGTTCAGCTGAACACACAGAGCAAGATCTTCTGTGGCTGTGCCACCAGCTTTGGCGCCGAACCCAATAGCAATACCTGCCCAGTCTGTCTGGGCCTGCCCGGGGCCCTGCCTGTTTTTAATAATCAGGTTCTTGAAAAAGCCATACTTGCAGCCCAGGCACTGAACTGCGAAATTCACCTGAACCACCGCTTTGACCGCAAAAACTATTTTTATCCCGATTTGCCCAAGGCCTACCAGATCTCGCAATTTGAATTACCCTATTGTACCAATGGCTATCTTGAAATTCAGAAAGAAGATGGCTCAACTAAACGCATCGGTATCACCCGCATTCATATGGAAGAAGACGCCGGCAAGCTGGTGCATGCTGAAGACAGTGCTGTCGCTGAAAGCTATGTAGATCTGAACCGCGCCGGTACACCATTAATCGAGATTGTTTCTGAGCCAGAGATTGATAACTCAGAAGAAGCCTATCTTTATCTTAATAAACTGAAAAGTATCATGCAGTATATCAACGTATCAGACTGTAATATGGAGCAGGGGTCGCTGCGCTGTGATGCTAACGTTTCAATTGCGCCTGAAGGCAGTAATGAGCTGGGTACGCGGGCAGAAATAAAAAACCTGAACTCATTTAAAGGGGTAC
>CAZHLC010000049.1:0-11446 GCA_964532545.1 uncultured Leptospiraceae bacterium
CCCGATGATGAAGACCTGGTATACTCAAATGATGACACCATTACCCTGGTGTTTGACAAAGATACCAACCAGCCCTTTGGGCCCAACCTGAGCCAGACCGATGTTGATAACCTGATCTCTTTCAGTGCCTCACCCGGGGCCAGCTATTCGGCCAGCTGGTCTAATGCCAGAACCCTGGTGATTACCATCAGCAATGTTTCAGGGGGCACTGAGCCCAGCATTGGCAGCACAACCTTCACCATAAAAAGCTTTGCCAACCTGCGAGACGCAGCCATGACAACCGGGGCCTCAACCTCAACCTCACCAGCCCTGCAGGGTGACTTTGGTGTACAGAAATATGGTATCGGCCTATCTGGGGTAAAAATTGCCCCCAGCCTGTTTGACCGGCGCAAGCACAGCAGAGTACGCTTTATGGGGCTTACCCGCAATACCACCATTCAGGTATACAATATCAATGGCACCAAGCTATACGAGGCCCAGGGTGCTGCCGAACTCAGCTGGAATGTAGTCACCAGCGGGGGCGCCAATCTGGGCAGTGGCATCTACCTGGTTGTGTTCGAAGCAGACGGCGAACGTCGCGTAGTCAAAATGGCCGTCGTGCGGTAATTTGTTTCTTTAAAATTCAGAAGTCTGTTTTACACTGACCGGTGAGCAAATTACCAGGGTCTCAGAAGTTTGCCTACGCTGCAGGTGGCCTGGCCATGAACCTCACCAACCTGGTAGTATCTCAATGGCTGCTCAAGCTCTACGTTCCTAATAAAGAGAAGGCTCTGGTCAACAGTGCACTGTTCGCTTTTATTTTTCTCTTTGGGCGAATTATAGATGGCATTGCCGACCCCATCATTGGCTACCTGAGCGATCACCTTAAGTCGCCCCGGGGGCGCCGGGTACCCTTTATTCTTTATGGGGGCATACCCTTTGCTCTTGTCTATTTTCTCATATGGCTGCCCCCCTACCCGGGTGAGCAACACTGGTTAAACGCCGTTTATGTTTTTGCTCTGGTGCAGATACTTTTTATTCTGCTGACCATCGTAGTAAACCCTTACCTGTCGCTGCTGCCCGAAATCAGCAGCGACCTCAAAGAACGGGTGAACATCTCAACCTGGCAGGCCGTATTTGTAATGATCGGCACCATTGTCTTTGGCCTGATGGGGCTGGTGGTGCAATCATGGGGTTGGCTCGGCATGGGCATTGTTGTGGCAGCTCTCATCATGATATCTTTCTACCCCACAGCATTTTTTGTTAAAGAAAAGTTTACTGCGCCCCAGACAGAACTTCCCCGGGTTAAATTCTCACTCATTTTCGAGTGGATACAGCTGACTTTCAAAAACCGAGCCTTTGTAATTCTGGTCATTGCCACCTCTTTTTACTGGTTTGCTTTGAACATGATGATCATGCTGGTGCCCTTCTGGGTTCAATATGTGCTTAAAATG
Organism: uncultured Leptospiraceae bacterium; assembly: GCA_964532545.1. Lineage (GTDB taxonomy): Bacteria > Spirochaetota > Leptospiria > Turneriellales > CAZHLC01 > CAZHLC01. Next base: position 1,434 of record CAZHLC010000049.1, read on the forward strand.
GGTGAGCAGCAGGTAACCCTGGTAATGGGCCCTTTTCTAATCACCAACCTGCTTCTGTTTGGTGTATTTAATATTCTCGCTAAGAAGAAGGGCAAGTACAGCCTGTTTCTGGTAACCCTGTTTGGCTCAGGCCTTGTTATGCCGCTGCTCTATCTGGTAGGCTCTTTACCCGTCGACAATCTGCTGGCTACCCAGATCTGCTTCGGGCTGATGGGCATACCGGTAGCAGGTTTTCTAATGCTGCCCTTTGCCATTCTTTCTGATGTAGTCGACTACGATGAAACTCTGACCGGCAAACGGCGCGAGGCCATTTACTTCGGGGTGCAGGGGGTGATTCAGAAGGCTACTATTGGTATATCGATTGCGGTGGCAACCTGGCTGATGTATGCCGGTGGTGATAAGCTGCCTACCGAGCTGGGGCTCAAACTTACGGCTGTACTATCTGCTCTGCTCTGTCTGATTGGGGGTTTTGTTTTTCTCAAGTACCCCCTGCGTGAATCAGAGGGTAAAACTCAAATTAAGAATTAACCGTTTAATTCGAGGGCCAGCTTGAAGATATTGCCTACCCGGCGCTGTCTTTTCAAAAGATCTTCGCTGGTAAGAATATTACGTACTTCTTCTTCTTTTAGATTCTGCATATTTTCAAAGTTCTCAGAATAACTTTTGATGGTCATCTTACGGCAGAACAGATTCGTTTGAAAATGAAAAATCTGATGCGCAATCAGAAAGCGCAGTGTATCGTAGTCGTCAACGGCCTCAGCCGTAATAATGGCTTCGCGGTTGTCAGCCAGGCGCTTACAATAATCAATAAAGGCCAGGTTATCTAAGAACTTGGTGTGATCTTCTTCGGGTTTAAACCTGAAGCTGATAGGGTCAAGTTTGAACTCTTTGATCATCTCACCCAGATCAAGAACCACCTGATGACTCTGGCTTTTCACCCCGAAGTCGTCAGCGGCAAAGCTGACCCCGTGCTGCCAGAAGAAGCGGCACACGTCTTTAAGTGAGGCAACTTTCTCTTCGTAGGGCTTTTCTATCAGCTCGATGCGAATATTCAGAGGGTTTAAACCATGCTTCTTCAGCAGTTCGCTGAAACGGTCAACCTTCTCATTTGAATCAAAGGTATCAATCAGTGTCTGGGGTGACATATTGAACTTCAGAAGGCCGGGGGCCTGGGCACAGGCCGTGACCAGTTTTTCTAAAATTAACAGTTCAATTCGTTTGAGATCTTGATCGGGGGGAATGTCATGAACCAGCATCTGGTAACTTTTATACATTGACTTGCCGCCAACAAAGACCTCGCCCCCCTTCATTGAATAGGTCTCAAAATGATGATCATAAAACAGAATTGGCTGAATCATCGCATCAGCTTCGACCGAGGCAAAATAATCATTGGCCCGGTTGAAATAAGTCCAGCTCCAACGTACGATATTATCAACCAGATTCTTAGATGAAGTGCTTTCAAGCTCAGCAAAGATCTCATCTACATCAGAAACAAAATTACATTTAGTTCGACCAATGCCAAAATCGAATTTACCCAGGTCTGAGTTGAGGCAGTCGGCGTGAAACTTTCCCATGCCGCCATCAACATTGGGTATCTCTTTAACTTCTAAGTCTGAAACAGTGGCCAGCCCTATAAAAAGCTCTTTCTCATCACCAAAGAAATAATAATGAAAGAAGGTTGAACTGTGTTTGTTCAGCTTCTGTAAATGCTCAGGAATAAGTGCGGTAAAGTCAGCCAGCGAAACGCCGCTGATGTTCTGCACCAGCACCAGAAACAGGTACCGGCCGCGGTTTTTTTCAATAAACGCGGTTTTGAACTCATCTTTGTCAGAAAAGTTCTGAAAAAAGTGGTGCAGCTTACCGCTTTTTCTGGGTTTTTCGTTTGGGCTTTTACTTGGCATATCTTAATTGACGGGCAAGTATGGGGTCGGTATTTATATATCGGCGTAACAAAACATAAAACCATCTGAAATTTACATGTCAAGTTGTTTAAAAAACAAATTGTTCATGACAGGGCGTTTCATAGAGGGTTGTTGCCCCATGTTACATGAAGGCGAAAAAGTTCCTACCGGTTTATCTGGCATTCTGGTTACCAAAGACGACGTAAAGAAGGGCACCGAGGGCAAAAAAACCTCAATCAGCTCTTTATTTAAAGACAAAGATCTTGTTTTGTATTTTTACCCCAAAGACATGACGCCGGGCTGCACCACCGAAGCCCAGAATTTTCGCGATGTTTATACAAAGTTGAAAAGAAAGAAAGTAGAAATTGTGGGCGTTTCAAAAGACCCGGTCAAATCTCACTGCAAATTCATTGATAAGCATGGTTTGACTTTTCCCCTGTTATCTGATGAAGATGGCAGCATCTGTGAGGCCTTCGGCGTCTGGCAGAAGAAAAAGCTCTATGGTAAAGAATTCATGGGTATTGTTCGCTCGACCTTTATTATTCGCAAGGGTAAGGTGATTAAGGCCTTTCACAAAGTGAAGGTCAAAGAGCATGCCGATGAGATCGTTGAGTTTTTTAAGAAGTAATCTCAACAGGTACACCATTCAGGGCTGCATTGCCTGAGGGCACATCATAAAGATCAGGGTCTGTGACCTCATTCACATTAACGCCGGCATTGCTGGCCTGAACTTCAAGGGGTAAATCAGTCACCCCACCCCAACCATGGGGCAGGCTAACCACCCCGGGCATCATATCATCAGTTACAGCCACCGGCACGTCAGTAAGCTTACCGCCCGCTGAAGTAACAGTCACGTGCTGGCCATCGGCGATACCAAGACTACCTGCGTCGTCAGGGTGCACAAACAGCGAATAGCGGTTCTTACCCTCGACCATCTTTTCTAGATTCTGCATCCATGAATTGCAGGTTTTGATGTGACGCCGACCAATAAGCAGCATACCATCGCTCTTCTGGCCCAGCCCTTCTTCGAGGCGCTTCACATCGTTGGCCAGATATTCAGGGGCCAGCTCGATTTTGCCCGAGGCGGTGCGAATGACCTCAGGCACCCTGGGCTCTAGAGGCCCGAGATCAATGCCATGAGGGTTGGCCTGCAGCTTTGCCAGGCTTAAATAATCGCCTTCTTTCGACCACTGGTCGCCGTAGGGCCCAGAGCGCAGCAGATAATCAATAATTCGGTCGGGGCCATGGCCCTGCAGGCTTGCTACTACCTCATCGCTGTCTTTAGCAGAAGTACCGCGTTGCTGCATCCACAATCGTAATGTACCTTCATCAAGGGCCGCCTCATCAATGTCTCTGCCCCGGCCTGAAACGATCGAAGCCAGACGCAGTAAAATCTGCCACTCATAAAGCTGCTCGGCTGGCTTTTCAAAGATGGCCTCTGAGAAATTCGCAGTGTTGCGAACCATAAAGCTTGATAGGGGCATGTCAAAGTGGCTGTCTTCAAGGGGTGAGAGCCCCGGCAATATGACATCGGCGAAGCGGGTAGTCTCATTAATATAGATATCAAAACTTACCATAAACTCAAGCGCCTCGAGAGCTTCTTGCAGTTTTGCCACCCCGGGAATGCTAACCGTAGGGTTACCAGCAATGGTAAACAGCATTTTAATCTGGCCCTTGCCCGGTGTGAGTATCTCATCGGCCAAACAGGTGGCAGGCAGCTCACCATGCACCCTTGGTAGACCACGCACGCGCGACTTTTTTGAGGGGGGCTTCATGCCCGGCTCTTTGCCACTTTTGGGCCGGGTATTAGCTGAGGTGCCAGCCGGCATGGTGAACATAACCCCACCGGGCACATCAAGGTTACCCGCAAGCACATTGATTACTTCAATTAACCAGCTGCAAAGTGAACCAAACTTCTGGGTAGTCGTGCCCATTCGGCCATAAACCGCTGCAGCTTTTGTATTAACAATATCGCGGGCCATACTGCGAATCTGCTCTGCGTTGATTTTGCAAAGCTCAGCTACCTTTTCGGGTGAAAAAGGTTTACACAGATCTTCAATTTCGTCGGTTCCATTGAGGTGCTCAGCAGCAGCCCCGGGGCTGACCAGCCCCTCATCAAAGAAGGTATAGAGCAGACCCATGAGAAAATAAGCGTCACTGCCTGGCTCAATAAAATGGTGCTCAGTAGCTGCATTGGCCGTGCGGGTTTTGCGGGGGTCAAGCACTACGATTTTGCCACCGCGCTCTTTCATTTTTTTGAAACGGGCAACGATGTTTGGCACCGTCCATAAACTTCCGTTTGAGACCATCGGGTTGCCGCCAATGATCATGAGATATTCTGAACGGTCAATGTCAGGCACCGGAATTGAAATCGAAGTGCCAAACATCAAACCACAGGCCATCTGCTTAGGCAGCTGATCAACCGAGCTGGCCGAGAAGATATTGCTGGTGCGCATGGCCCTGATCAACGATAAAGTATAAAGATACAAAGAAGCATTATGAATAGTAGGGTTACCCAGATAGATACCCTGGGCACTGCGACCGTGCTCTTTTAATAAAGGGGTCAGCTTTTCTTCAATAAAAGCAAAGGCCTCATCAAAACTGACAGAAACGAACTTGCCATTCTTTTTAATGACTGGCTGGCGCAGCCTCTGGGGGTCGCGATGCAGATCACCCAGGGCCCGGCCCTTGGGGCAGACATAGCCCTGGCTGAACACATCTGCGGCATCGCCTTTGATGTTGATTACCTGATTATTCTCGGTATGAATCTCAAGCCCACAGGTGGCTTCGCAGAGCGGGCAGGTACGGTAATGAATATCGGCCATAGCATCCCAATGATCGATATACAGCGGTTTTGGCAAGAAAAACAGTTTGGGTTGACAGCCGGCGCAGCCAGGGCCTGTGGGTATACCGTGCTTGATATTGAAGAACTGGTCAAAAACCACAGTGACTATTTATATGGTTTTGCCATGTCGCGGGTACGCAACGAAGAAGTTGCGCATGACCTGATACAAGAGGCTCTGCTGGTGGCTGTGCGCAAGGCCGATGATTTTAAAGGCCTGTCTCAACCACGGGTCTGGCTTGTGGGTATTCTCAAAAATAAAATCTTTGAGTACTTTCGTAACCAGGGCCGCGCCAATAAATTTCACACTGGCGATGATATTTCAGAGCTACAAGATGTTCTGGGTGATGATTCAGCCTGGCCCGACGCAATTTCACCCCGGGGCATACCCTCACCCCATGAGGCCCTTGAGCGCAAAGAGCTGGCCGAAGCCCTGCATAACTGTATCGCTGAACTGCCCCAGCGCAGCGCTCAGGTGTATTCACTCTATGAGCTCGAGCAACTGCCCTCTGAAGAGATTTGTAATATGTTGCAGCTTTCAAGCACCAATTTAAGGGTAATGATTCACCGGGCCCGTTTTAAGCTGCGGGCCTGCCTTGAGAAGATATGGCTGAAATGAAAAAAGAACCGCTGCTTTACCGATTGTCACCCCGCTGTGGGCGTCTCGTAAAACTGATTTCTGCCAACCTTGACCATTTTTCACTCTGGCGCTTTATTCAGATCAAAATGCATACCTCATACTGTGAGGCCTGTACCAATTATGACCAGCAGCTCAAATTGCTGAAAAAAACAGCAGATAAACACCATTTCAGCCCTGCCTATACCCTGGGGGCTGAACAGAAAGAAGCCCTGGTCAAATACCTGCAAGAAAACAAAGACAAACCCCTGACCAACTCGGCACCGCCTGCTAACACCCTCATGCGCCTGCTCACCTCTGGGGCCGCTCTGGCCGGCGGTCTGGCTGTGTTTGCCCTGTTTATATTCAAGGCAACACCCGAGCGCTTCGATGTGGTTGTACATAAACAGCAGGGCAATGTTACCATTGATCAAGAGAACCAGCGCTTTGAAACCACCGATGGTACGCTGCAGCTGATTGTTGATCAGAAAAATATACTTGAGCTGCGGCCCAACAGCAGACTGCTTCTGAATCGGGCCCGCAAACACCTGTGGTTAGAAGCTGGCCATCTTTCAGCCGTACTCATGGGTGATTTCAGCAAACAGGGCATTAAGCTGAAAACCCGCCATCATACAACCACTCTGCACGGCACCGTGGTTCACATGGCCCATGAAAATGAAAATCAGATCTACTCATGCCTGTGTCATTCGGCCTATACCATAGGCACCGTTGATCAAAAACAACGATACGAGGCTGGTCACCATTCAGCAGTACGCATTGTCAAAAAAGGGCAGAAATATAAAATTGTAAGAGCGCCCATGCTCTATCATGATGACAAATCTCTTAATCAAATGGCATCGGTAGTAAAAGAAAAAATCGACTGGAACTGATATTATACGTTGACGGCTGAGTAAACCCGGCCCGTTTTGTTTTTATAAACATTCAATATAATTGGGAGAGTGAATATGATCTACAGAACTATGTTGGCTATTGCAGCCGTTGCTATGCTGGCTACTGCCTGCAAAAAAGGCCAGAGCCTGACCTGCGCCGATAAAATCAGAAATCTTAAAGGTGATGCTTCAAAAGTTGGCGCCTCATTTAATGTGTCATGCCCTGCTTCTTGCAAAAACACCGTTTATGGCTCTGAAAAATATACCACAGATTCTTCAATCTGTACGGCAGCCGTGCACGCCGGTGTAATCAAGGCCGATAAAGGTGGCAGCGCCACTGTTACTATCGTTAAGAGTAACCCTAAATACGAAGGTACCGAAGCTAATGGTGTAACCACCCGCAGCTGGTCTTCATCATGGGGTGCTACAGCGTTTCAGGTTAAGTAATTACTTACCCTTAACAACTTTTTCGTAAAGGCTCAGCTGGCTCTGCCTGACCTGGGCCTTACCTGACAGAATACTCTGTTTCGAAAATTCGAGGGCCTCTTGCTTGCGCTCTTTATAGAGCGTGGCAAAGGCCTTATCTTCAATTGCAATATGGTTGGTGAGCCAGCCCTTCAAATCACTCACAACAGTCATCGCCGAACGTAAATCACCCTTCTGCAACTCGGCTTCGTGCTGCTTCACAAATTCTTCAAAGGTATTATGCTTTTTTATATGGGCTTCTTTGGCTTTAAAACCCAGAACATCCATCAGCTGCTCTTCAGTACGAAAATGGGCTTCGATATAATCACGGGCTTCTTGCAGGGTTTTTGACAATACCGCCTCGCGGGTAAGCTGCGATTCATTTAACACATCATCCATATCTACAATCATCTTGATTAACCACAGATGTTGAATGTCGATCAGCGGAACCCCAATGGCCAGATTCAACCTCTTCCAGGTTGAAGAGATCTCGGTGATCAACTGGGGGTTGGTCACCTGAATATTGTTACTGCCCTTGTTTAGCGTATCTAACAGCTCAAACCGTTTCTGGTCGAGCTCGGGGTTGCGCGGTTTAAAATTATCAAAGACCTTGTTGGCCTCATCAAGAAGCTTGCGTTTGGTAAAGAAAGTAGCATAGCTCTTGTCTTCGGCCAGAATATGATTCACCAGCCACAGACGCAGTACCCGGTAGAGCTTATCAGCATCGGCCTTTGTTTTTATATTGAGCTTTTCAACCACCTTGATAAAGCTCTGGTGTTTTTTAGTATGGGCCACTTCATCTGAGTAGCCCATCTCTTGATAAAGAACCTCTTCATCTCGAAAATGTTCTACCGTATAGGCCCTCGCATGCTCAAGAAAAAGCTGGGCCTCATCAACATTGAAATTCTGCTCATGAGAAAGCATATATTCAAGCTGCATAACCATAGCCACCAGCCAGGCATGCTGGGCATCGATGCCTCGAATACCCAGATTGAGTTCGTGATGACGCCACAGACTGGCCGCCCGTTCAATTACGGTTGAATGAAAGGTGGGTATACTATCTTCTGTCATATCGCAAGGGCATTCACGATTTTGCCTATATAAAGTTCTGCTGGGCAGGCAAAGTTTGTCTTGGCCGAATCAAGTAAACGGCATTCATAAACATGTTCTGCCCCTTGAATGTTGGGTGATTTTATACCAATGGGCTGCCCCAGACTCAGACCAGAGCCTTCAACCTTATCACCATGACGGCCGCTATGACTGCCCAGAAATTCAAGGGCTTTCTGCCAACGGTTTGAAAAAGACAGGCTGAAGTCTTCAGCATTATTCTGCAGCAATTCATTGGTGTAACGTATTTCGGCCAGTGAAATCATCACACAGGGTTCGCCCCAAAAAAGGCCGATGGTCTTCCAGCTCAGGGTCATTAAGTTAATACGTTCGTCAGCATCTTTGACACAGAGAATACAGTCTTGCTGAATAATTGCCTGGGCATTCGTATGCCAGGTAACAACCTGCAGGTTCTGTTCATGTAATTGCATGGTGCTCTTTGAGATACAACCCCATCTTTTTATCATGGTTTAGAATGTGGTCAACCAGCCAATTAGCGAGAAAAGATAGCACCTTATTGCTGGGTAGAACCCCACCCTGCATATATGTTTTGGTGGCATCGATTACCTCTTGCACAAATTTCTCATGGTCATGTTTATGCATTTCATAATCAGGGTACGCATACTTTTTCATCAAGTCTTCTTCGTCTTTAAAATGCGTTTTAGTATAATCTATTAGATTTGAGATCAGTTCGATCGTCATCTGGCGGGCCTTGCCCTCTTGCACGGCATTGTAGAACTTAACGATTAAAACAATAAGATGCTGGTGCTGCTCATCGATTTTCTGAACGCCAATACGATACCCGTCTTGCCAAACCAGCTTAATATCCATATTGTTCAAAGAATAATACTCAGAAGCGGCCCGAAATAAAATAGGTATTACTACTCAAAAAAGCTCGAAAGACATTTCTTTTTTATAGGAAAAATCAGTCGCAGCTAAGGGCAAAAAAAACGGGCCTTTCGGCCCGTTGTGTGCGTGATTTGGGTGGTTTCAAATTGTGCCTTGAATATAGTATTTCAGGCCCCAAACGGCGCTTTGGCTTATAATCTGGGCATTTTCAGAGGTAGAGAATCAAGATTCTTGATATATAGATGCAAATAAGTGCATAACTATGCACTATAAATTCCACTTTACATAAGAATGGGCTGTTAACCCCTAATCTCATGTCAAAACGCGTTGCTGTACTTACCTCGGGGGGCGATTCACCGGGCATGAATGCCGCTATTCGTGCCTTCACCCGCCGCTCAATCTATGAGGGCTGGAAAGTTTTTGGTATCTGGAATGGTTACGAGGGCCTGCTAGAAAACCAGATTGCCAGTCTCACCTCACGCGATGTGGGTATGACCATTCAGCAAGGCGGCACTTTTCTCAAAACCTCGCGTTCAGAGCGCTTTAAAACCGAAAAAGGCCAGAAAAGAGCTGCCGAAATTCTCAAAGAGCACAAAATCGACGCCCTCTGTGTAATTGGCGGCGATGGCTCTTTTCGCGGTATGGATGCCCTGTCGAAAGTCTATGACGGTAATCTGGTGGGCATTCCCGGAACTATCGACAATGACATACCGGGCACCGACTACACCATCGGTTTTGACACCGCAGTTTCAACCGCCGTATGGGCCATCGACAAAATTCGCGATACCGCCTCATCACATAACCGTATGATCTTTGTCGAAGTTATGGGCCGCCACTCGGGCCAGATTGCCCTGTCAGTGGCCATCGCCTGTGGCGCCGAAGACGTGCTCATTCCCGAAGAGAAAACCAGCATTCAAGAGCTGGTAAAAAGACTTGAGCGCAGCCGCAGCCTGGGCAAGAAGATGGGCATCGTGGTGGTGGCCGAAGGCGACGATGCTGGCAGCGCCTTTGAAATTGCCGATCAGGTACAGAAAGAAACCGGCATAACTATTAAGGTTTCAGTTTTAGGATATATTCAGCGGGGCGGCCCGCCCACAGCCTATGACCGTATCTGGGGTTCTCGTATGGGCGATGCCGCCGTTAAGTTTATCAACAGCGATTACAACCTGGTATTCACAGCCATGCGGGGCGGCTATATAGTGCCGGCCTATCTAACAGACGCAGTCTCAGGCATCAAGACTGTCGACCCCGAGCTGGTGAAAATGATTCGTATTATTTCTACGCAGAAATAGCGAGGCATTAATTCGCATTCCAGCCTTGGCACCATCATGCTCCGCATGACG
>CAZHLC010000050.1:0-11444 GCA_964532545.1 uncultured Leptospiraceae bacterium
CAAAGCTGGCCTGCTTGAAGGCAAGGGCCAGATTTTTGCAGGCGGTACCATTGTCTTTCAGGGTAACTTCGCTGCTGACCAGAAGAACGGTAGAGGTAAAGAGACCTCAGCTGAAGGTGACCAGTATGAAGGTGATTTTAAAGACGGTAATTATCACGGCCCTGGTAAGTTTGTCTCAGCCCATGGTCATATATTTACCGGCAATTTTATAGAGGGCGAAATCAATGGTAAAGGCGTCTTGCAGATGTCAAACGGCGACCGTTATGATGGCGAGTTTCTCGCCGGCAAACGCCATGGTGACGGCGTCTACAAATGGAAGAACGGCGACATATATACCGGCGGGTGGAAGGACGATGAAAAACACGGCCGCGGCTATGAGAAACAGGCTGATGGCAGCACCTATGATGGCGAATACAAAAACGATTACTTCGATGGTGTAGGAACCTTCACCCTTGTAGACGGTACAAAATATATAGGCCAATGGAAAGAGGGCCAGCGCCATGGCAAAGGCAAGATAGTATTCAGTAACGGCGATGTCTATGAAGGCGGCTTCTTAGAAGGCCGGCGTCACGGCCAAGGCACCCTTATCTGGAAGAGCGGCACCAAATATATCGGAGAATGGCAAGATGGTAAACGCCATGGCAAAGGCGATATGATCTGGGTCAACCATAATCGTTTCTCTGGTGAGTGGCAAGATGACATGCGTCATGGTCAGGGAAAGATAATCTATAAAGACGGCGGCTATTATGAAGGCGCGTACAGAGACGATAAGAAACACGGTAAGGGTAAAGAGGTATTTGCCAATGGTGATATCTATACCGGGCAATTCGAAGAAGGCGACGCTCACGGCCAGGGCGAATACCGTTCAAAAAATGGTGATGTCTTTGTAGGCACTTACAAGAACAATAAAAAAGAGGGCCCCGGCAAACTCATCACCGCTGACGGCAAGGTGATCAACGGCATCTGGCAAGACGACTCGCTGGTTTCAGAACAAAAACCTGAATAACCACAGTGAGCTATTCGGCGCAGATAAAAAAAGCCCTTGAAGACAGCCGTGTTAATGCGCTGAAGTTCTTCAGATCAAATGTACTTTTCTTAAGCCTGACTATCATAACCAATTATTTTGCAGCTCTGCTCACACTCGAGCTGACCCTGCGGCGCTTTTATCAAGAGATTATACTCATGTTGATGGTAATACCCACCGGATCTTATCTGGTAGGGGGCTTTCTTTATCATTACATTTCTTATATGCGGGGTGTAACCATCACGGTGAACCAGATTTTCAGAGGTTACCGCTGGTATTGGTCAATTCTGCTTTATAACACCAGCCTGTATCTGCTATATCTGCTTTTTCTGCGGTTAGTTCCTGATTTTTTTGATCTGGGGCTGGTATATCAGGTGAGAATTATGCTGGGTATAATCTTCGCCCTGTGGATTTTTATTCGTACCATTGTCATTGTGCCCATTGTCATTGATCAGAATGTGAACTTTGTTGAGGCCACCCGAAGATCATTTGCCCTCACCAGGGGCCGCTTCTGGTTGACCATCAGGCTGGCCGTGGCCTCACTGATGATACTTTTTCCTGGTTATCTTATGCTGGCCATTTTCTGGCTTACCACGGTCTATTATGGCCTGCACATTATTGTGTTGATACCGGTTTATTTATTGACGCTGTTTGCTTTTGCATTTTCTTTATCTGTGTTCACTCTGGCGTACATTTACTACTATGACTTGTACCTGAAAGAACCCGTCACCGATGCCTGAAAAAAAGTTACTGCTCTTTGATAGACGACGCCGCATTAAACGGCCCGTCAGCCTGCTGGTTTTCGGGCTGATATTCATTGCCCTGCCCCTGATCAATTATACCAGCTTTGCTCTGAAAAAGGGCCAGCCCCCTCTTGCTGTGGCCTACGTGGTGAACGAGATGAACATTCTCGAGCTTGTGTTGCTGTTTTTTCCGTTAATTATTGCGGCCGGGCTTCTGTGGGTAAAAAAGTGGGGCTGGTATCTGTTTCTGGCCTACGCCCCAGTGTGGATCATTTACAACCTCGTTGATTTTTTTCTGGCCTCGACTATCTACAACCTGTTGGCTGTGTTTAAAAGTTTCTTCGGGGTAATTGCCATTATCTTTTTCACAAGCAAAGACATCTCAGCGCCCTATGTTAAAGCCTACCCCAGGGGCTGGCGACTGCAGTTACGCCGCCCCATTCAGCTGAACATGACTGTGAATGGCAAACGTAAACAGACCAAAGATCTCAGTGAGGTTGGCGCCTACCTGAAATGGAAAGACTGTGATCTGCCCAGCAACACCGAAATAAAGGTCAGCATGAAGCTGGCTGAGAACCGTTATGAAATACCGGCGGCCGTAGTGCGCAAAGATGAAAAAGGTGTGGGCATAGCCTTTCGTGGTCTTACCAAGGCAAAGAAGGCCCAGATCAGACGTGACCTGCAGCAGGTTGAACGCGAGAACAGGGCGAGAGCAGCAAAATGAAAAGATACCTGGCAGTTCTTTTAATGACTCTGTTAACCAGCAGTTGTCTTGATATTCTTGAGAAAGTATCAACGCTCGATATCAAAGATATTCAAAAAAGAAAAAAGCTTATCGCCATTACAGCCTTTTCGGCCAACAGCTACTTTCTATACAAGGGCGGGCCCATGGGCTTTGAATATGACCTGCTGCAGATGCTGGCCCGTGAATTAAATGTCAAACTCGAAGTTAAGGTAGCGCGTGACTTAGATAGCGTTATTCACATGCTGAACAGTGGCAAGGGCGATATTATTGCGGCCCACCTTGCTGTGACCAAAGGGCGCCGTGCTCAGTTTCAGTTTACTGATCACCTGATGTCGACCCGTCAGGTGCTGGTACAGAACCGCCAGAATAAAAAGATATTAACCAACGTAATTGATCTCATTGGCAAACCAGTGCACGTACGCAAGGGGTCACATTACTACCAGCGGCTGCTGAATCTGTCTGAAGAAATCGGCGGTGATATTGACATCAAAACCGTTCCGGGTGAGCTCATCACTGAAAAACTCATTAAACAGGTGGCCGATAAAAAAATCAGTTATACCATTGCTGATGAAAACATGGCCCTGATCAACAAGGCATATTTTCCACAATTGCACGTGTCTACCATGGTGAGCTTTCCTCAGCGTATTGCCTGGGTTGTGCGCAAGAACTCACCTGAACTACTTAACACCGTCAATAAATGGATACAGAAAATCAAAAAGAACGGTGCACTCAAGGCCGTCTTTAACCGCTATTACAAGGCTCAGCGCGTTTCGCCGATTCTGGCCAGTCAATATCATTCGGTTACAGGCGGCAAAATCTCGCGCTTTGATAACCTTATCAAAACAGGCGCCCGCTCTCTTGAATGGGATTGGCGCCTGCTGGCATCACTTACCTATCAAGAGTCAAGGTTTACACCATCTGCCCGCTCATGGGCCGGGGCCCGCGGCCTGATGCAGGTTATGCCTTATACCGGGGTGGGATATAACCTTTATGACCCGCGCCAGAATGTTGAAGCCGGCACCAAGTATCTGAGATACCTTATTACCAAGTGGCAACCGATCATCGATGATGAAGGCGAGCGGCTCAAATTTATTCTGGCCAGCTACAACGCCGGGCCTGGGCACATAGAAGATGCCCGCCGCCTGGCCAGAAAATACGGTAAGAACCCCGATGTCTGGTACAACAATGTTGAAATATTTGTGAAAAACCTTTCTGACCCGAAGTACTACAATGACCCCCTGGTTAAATATGGTTATCTTCGGGGTGACGAACCCTACTTCTATGTTCGAGATATACTCGAAAGGTTCGAGCAGTACAAGAAACACATCGAAGCTGATAACCGGCCAGCGCAGGCCAAAAAACTCTGATTAACGGCTGTTCTCGACCTGCTTCATAAGCCGGGCAATGAACTGGGCCACGTTGATTTGCCCAGGGGTCTTGCCCGTAGCATTCTCAGCCATGGTTGCATACTCTTTCGCAAGCTGGGGCACGGTTTTTTCTTTGAAACCTTTACCATGCAGAAATGCAGCAAGATCGTGAGCAAAATCCATTCTTTTTTTGCCAGCTTCGTTGCGCAGCTTATTTGCAAACTCATATTTATCAATGGCATCATAAACATCACAGATCAACTGGCCCCAGCGACGCAGAAATGTTCGGTTAACATAAACCTGCTGGCCTGTGCGTTTCAGAATGATGTAACCAATACCCTTCTCTTTAAATGACTTACTGTATTTGCGAAGATACAAAACAAGTTCACCAGGCTTCTCACCCAGAATTTCGGCTACTTCGTTTTTCATGGGTGGGTAACAATTTTCAAGGCTGAGGTTTTCAAGAAACTGCCACCATAGTTTGGGCAATTTATCTGCCACCCCCTTGATCTTTTCTAACTCTTTTGCCAGAGCTTCATTGGCCGGCGGCAGTGACTCTTGCTGGGCCTCTTCTTCGTCGGCCCGGGCCCGCTCTTCTGAGCGGTGACGCTGGTCTTCTTTCTCACGCATAATATCGCGAACTTTCTGCTTACGTCGTTCTTCGAGTTTTTTACTCTCTTCGGCCTTCTGGGTACGATGAATTTTGGTAATTTCGTCGCTGGTAGATTTTGTCATCTTCTGCCAGAGCTTTTCTTCTAGAGAGGTTTTCTTACGGGTGAAAATACTCAAGATCGCATGTATAAAACGGCGAAAGCCTGAGATACGGCTTTTAAGAAAACCATGGCGCAGGTTCTTGAACGAAAGTTTGTCACCGATCATGCGCGCTAGAACCTGAACCTTGATCTGCAATTCGCTGCTGCCACCTACAATGCGGGCATCTCTGATGGCACTCTGCAGCTGGTTTACTACATGGTCTTCATTGTTACGATGAAGAAAAAACTGCACAAGCTTACCTCTAACGGGGTAATCAGCGCTGAACAGAGATGGGTGACTCTGGAGGTTCTCAACCAGAAACTTTGAGGGGGCATCTTTTACAGGAAAATTAAAAATTTCATTCGATTTCTGAATCTCATTCACATATTCATTGATAAGTTCGCGCGTTTCAGCTTCAATCAGTTTGCTGATCGACAGCTTAATGGCAAAGATTTCGAGAAGTATCTGCAGGTTCTGCAGCATATTCTCTGAAGGTGCATCGCCGACGGTTTTAATAATTTTATCAAAGGCCATTTTTGCCAACTGGGCAATTCTCTCTGGGTGTTCGAAACCTTCGTGCATCATGCGCTCGAGTTCTTCAGCCTCACTGATCAAATCACCGTCACCAAGGTTAGGCAGTATGTTTTTAAAAATTACCTCTTCTACAAGATAGCGGTAACGTGCAAGGCGCAGCTCTCGGTCTTTGAAAAGAATTATTGGCTTCAGGCCGTAACGTTTAAACTGCTCATCAATCTCTCTGAAGTAGATGTTTCCACCCCCGCTCTGGTCATTAAACAGGGGATACAGACTTCTAACGAGCAGCTGTTTCGCCTTCTCTCGAAAATGCGGAAACGAATTGATTTCATCATCAAGAAAAGCCAGGGCATAAGTTTTAAGGTATTCGCGTCGGCCGATCATACGGCCAAGGTAAGTTGCCAGCTCTTTACCGTTCTTATATTGAGTTACCTGAAAGGCCTCAGCTCTTTTCTGAATCTCTTCGATACTGGCCACATCATACTTTTGGCAGAGCCTCTCGATCTTGCCTGGCTGGTGTGAAGCCCCGTAGAGCACCACTGGGTGCAGAGACTTTTTCGAAACAACCCTGAGAAAAATATGTTCATGAATAATTGGTATCTGGCTTGCTTCTGTGATGACCCCGTTGGCCATGAAGTCGAGAATGGTTTCAACATTATAGTTCTTATCAGCAAACTCTTTATCAACCCTCTCGGGCCCAACCAGTTCATTGCTGTCTGTTTTATCTATGATGAAGTCATAGACCCGCTGCATACCACGCAGAGTATTATCTTTGTTCTCTTTGCCAGAAATTATGCTGGTAGCTTCAGCCTGATCGAGAATATGATAAAGGTCGCGCCTTTCTCTGGTTTCAATAGAGGGGCCAGCCATTATAGCATCATTCGACCTTTAAATTGTGCTATAAAGAAAAAAAAATTCTAATCGCGAAATTTGATCTCAGCCACAAAGGCTCCCATAAGGTCGCCTGGGTGAAAATCGCGGGCCCGGTCGCCTACGTATTGTTTCTTCAGATAATCTCGCACCGGCACACCGGTTTTCTGCACAGTTCCGTGGCATTTTAGACAACTCTCATTGGCCACAATAGGGGCCATGGCTTCATAACCACGCTTGATTTTTCGCACTGAAATCTGCAGCGGTTGCTGTTTTCTCAGGTTCTGACCCCAAATCTGCAGAATTTCACCATACCAGCCATTGGCCTGATTTATTGGGTTACGATAACGAATGCTGACTCTTTTGTGGTTAAACTCATAGATATTATAGTTCTTACGGTATTTATCAAGTAGCTGCTGAGAGGCACTGCCTGTTTTGCTGTTAAGGTTTTCTCTATAAAATTCAATCGCGGCCTGGCTGCCCTTCTTTTTGCTGATTTCGTCAACTTCTTTCATGAACTCATGGTAGACATGATGGCGCCCCTGATTGGCAATCTGTCTGGTGACGTCTTTGCGTTCATCTGAACATTGTATTAGAAAAATTAAAATAAGGGGCAAATGAAAAAGTCTTTTCATAGGGCCTATTTTTAACAATAAAGTAGACCTTCATCAATTTTTTAGGTTAAATATCAGATATAATCATGGCCGTAACACCCTACAAAGAAAGTACCTCGAAAACCGAACAGGTCACGCGCATGTTTGACAACATAGCACCCAGCTATGACAAGCTGAACCATCTCTTGAGTGCAGGCATTGATGTCTACTGGCGACGGCGCGCCATCACTGCTTTAAAGCCCTACAAACCAAAGCATATTCTTGATATTGCTACGGGCACGGGCGATTTTGCCTTTGCGGCCCTGCGGTTGAGACCTGAACGTATTCTGGGGCTCGATATTTCAAATAACATGATCGCCATTGCCCGCGAGAAAAAAGAGAAAAAGCAGCCCAACGTAAAAGTAGAATTTGATATTGCTAACAGTGAAAATCTACCCCTTGAAGATAACAGCTTCGATGCAGTTACTGTTGGTTTCGGGGTTAGAAATTTTGCAGATATTGAACAGGGTATGAGCGAGATCTACCGGGTGATGCGGCCCGGTTCTGTCTGCGCAGTTCTTGAACCTGCTACCCCTGAGATTTTTCCTTTTAAGCAGTTATTTAACTTTTATTTCACCAAAGTACTGCCATTCATCGGTAAGCTGGTATCAAAAGATAAGCGGGCCTATACCTACCTGCCCGAGTCGGTCGAGGCCTTTCCTCATGGGCAGCCCTTTCTTGATATCTGCAGCAAGGTAGGTTTCAGCAAAGTCAAGCGGGTCAATTTGACCCTTGGCATCTGTGCAATGTATCTGGCTGAAAAAGGCAAACCCAATTTCAGCCAGGTTGACTCAATCAGCGGCCCTGGTTAGGCCCTGGCCCATCTTTCTTGCGCATTTCTCGGTGCTTCTTGCGCATTTTTTTACGAAAGGCCTTGAACTCTTCTTTGGTAAGATTGCCGTCTCTGTTGGCGTCGATCTCAGCAAAGCGTTGTTCGTGGTGAGTGCTCCATTCTTGTTTTGAGATTTTACCATCTTTATTGGTATCGATTTTCTGCAGCATTCGCTTCATGTGTTTGCCGCGGTGCTTACCTCTTTTATGTTTTTTTCCGCCAGGGTGGTGCATCGCTGTAAGGCTGAAGCTGAAGAAAAATACAAGGGTTGCAAATAAAGAAAATAAACGCATTGTTCCTCGGTAGAAATGGTTATACAGAATGAGACGACATCAATGCTCTAAAGCGCTACAGAATTTTTAATTTTATTTTACAGAAAGCTACTGCCTTAATATTTTAAATAAGAATGAGCGATACCCAGCAACTGGCGCAAGACTTTTCAAAAAAGGCTAAAATTGCCAAGGCCCAGCACCTTGCGGGCGAAGCCTTCGATCTCGACGAACTCAAAAACCTGAGCGAACAAATAGCCGGGCTGAACCTTGCCGCTTTAAGCAGCGATAAAGAGAAAATTACCTTTTTCATCAACATCTATAATGGTTTCACTAATTATATCATTGTGAGCCGTAAGCTGCGCGGTGGTTTAATCAGCAACTTTACCATGTTCTTTTTGCCAAAGCTTAAGGTGGGTGGGCTCAAGTTTTCTCTTGATGATATTGAGCATGGGGTTCTGCGGCTGAACAAAAAAGCCAGCTATAAGCCCATGCGGCAATTTTCAGCCAATGATGCCAGGTTAAGCTGCCTGCCGCAAAAGTTAGACCCACGCATTCACTTTGCATTGAACTGCGGGGCCGCTTCTTGCCCGGCCCTGGCATTTTATTCAGTCGATAAAATTGACAGCCAGCTGCAGCAGGCTGAAGACAATTTTGTGAATCAATATTTCAGAGTTAATGATCAGCAGAAACAGATTGAATACTCAAAGCTATTTGCGATCTATAAAGAAGACTTTGAAAACCGATTTCTGGCCGACCCCAGATACAAGGGCTACCGCCGGCGTTCAATGCATTACGATACGTCTTTTGCCTGAGATTACTCAATAAAACCGGGGTCGTAGGTTACATGGGGTGAGGTCATCTGCAGGCCCGAGCTGCCAAAGCTTGAACAGTTAGCCGGCGAAGCAAAATCAGATGGCTCACTGTAAAGTTTGCGCACTGTGTTTACATCACGGTAAGTAAAGTCTGTAGCACTGCTGAGAAAGGCATGCATTAAATCATTTTGACGGGGCGAGTGCTGAAAAAGCCCGAGACAATGGCCCATCTCATGGGCCGAGACCAGCTTGATACCCGTCTGGCTGATTTTTCTCGTTTCAGAATCAATAACAACATCAAGAGCCATCGACACCGTCCATGGGCGGCCTGCGGCCAGCTGGCCGAGACTGCTTACGCCAATGCAGAACTGGCACTGGCCAATAACCGAGCTGCCAAATGATTGCCGCCAAGAAAATACCACATCGGGGTTTGAGGTAGTTTCTTCTATGCTGATCTCGCCAAAAAAGCTGGCATTAGCCCGCCACAAATCAAGACCATCGCGCAGGCTCTGCATGTGCTGGGCTGTGCAACCGTCAAGGCCGCCACAGTCATTGAGAGCTACCCTGATGGGGCGGTTAGACCAGTAGAGATACTTGCCTGCCACGGTGCCACCTTCAAGGGTATAGCCGTAGACATCATTCTCTGAGATGGCCTCAGGTGAGGCTTCACAGTAAAGCAACCACGACAGCGTCAGGGCCAGCACCAATACCGTCTTCATGGTTATAATATACTCCATTTTGAGCTAAATTCAAGGTAAAATAACCAGGCGACCGGGCTTTCGGGATTATCAACCGGTTGGCTGAAGAAGATTGATCGTTCAATGCGCAGGGCTGGTAAGAGCATAGTGCCATTGGGCTGCATAATCTTTTTCGCCAGCAAAACTGACAAAGTAGTCTGTTTAAAATGAGAATTTACAATGCGGTTCTTTTGAAAGGTAAAACCGCCGTGGGCATGCAGGGCCAGGCCGCCACCAATGGTGGCCCATTTCAAGTCATACATGACATCGGCCCGCCATAGAAGAGCACCGCATTCGCCCGGTAGCTTATAGAAGTTATTTAAAAAACCAGATTGGCAGATAGATGAGTCATCTTGCCCGCTACGGTTCACAATCATCTGGGTTTCTTTCACCAGACTGAATTTAAACCATATGGGTTTATAGTCAGGCGCCGTATAGGCGGCAGATATTCCCACACCCAGGCCCGTAAGAGTGGTGGTATCACCGCCTACCCCAGAATAAATGCCGTGGCCCAGGGTAAAGGCAGGCCCCAGCCAGAAAACCTTAGCTGAAAGACCACCAGTGAGGGTGAAAAAAATGATGAGCAGGCGCAAAAGCTTCAAGATAGATCCTTTGTTTTCTTCAGAGCATCACGTTGCACAATCAGCCACAGGCCGCCCAGAATTAAAATCGAGCCTGCAAGTTTCTGCGGCCCCAATTTTTCATCAAAAATGAAAAAGGCACCAATCATAATCAACACCGGCTCAAGCAAGAACATGGTGCTTATTTTAGAAATTTCAAGATAATTATGAGCCTGAAAGAAAAAGGCCCGGCCAATGATCAGACCCGATGAGTGAATGAAGCTCAACAACACGAATTGCCACAGAGTAATAAACGATAGCTTGCCCATAACAACAAAAGCAGCGCCAAATAACAGGCTCATAAACAGAGCTCTTAAATATGCGAACGACTTTCCGTCAACATCTGCAACAAGTTTTTTTACCAGAAAACTCTGTATAGAAAAACCCAGGGCGGCGGTCAGGGTTAGAATCGCAGCGGTCAGGGGCATTTCACCCTTGAGGGTTGAAATCAGCACCAAACCCACCACCGCAATGGCCACCCCCAGAAACTGCACGCTGCCAAGCCTTTCTTTGAGAAACAGTAACCCCAGAAAAATTGAATAGATGACTGTAGTTTTTATAAGCAGGGCGACCGGCCCGGTGTTGGCCAGACTCAGGGCGGTCAGCCAGAGAAAGGCCGCACAAGAACTCACCATGGCAATAACGAAAATAATGCGCCCATCTTTCTTCAGGGTTTTGCCCAGGTCTTGGCGGTTCTTCTCAACCCCGATAAATACCGGGGTGACCAGACACGAAGCTGCAAACAGCCCCCAGAAGGCCATATTATAGACCCCAATCTCAGGAAACTCGTTAAACATATACTTGGTACCAAGATAGGTTACCGCGAAAAAGAAATTGGTAATGAGGGTGTAGAGATAGCCCTTGTTCATTTTAATTGATAATTCTTGACTGAGTACGGTTGGCGAGCAAGTTTAACTCATGCGCAGAGTCGTGCTGATTATCTGTATCTTCCATTGGTTTATTGCCTGTAAACCGGCAAAGCAAAAAAACTTTGCAGAAGAAAAGGCAAAGTATCTCGCCGAAGTGAAAAAGACCCCGGCGCGACAGTTTGCTTCATATAATTTCAAGGCAAACAGTTCACTGTTGTCGCGGGTCAATCACAAAGGTAAGCTCATGCGCGATTGGCTGCGTGAGTTTGATGATATAGACAGCTACAAACTGTATAAACCAAACAAAGAAGAAATGCGCATGATTAACATTGCTATTGATAATCTTCCCATGTATATGAAGAAGGTGATGAAGGCGCGCCTTTTGACCATAACTTTTATCGAAGGTTTTATCAGCTCAGGGTACACAGAGTGGTGTCTTGATTTGAAAACAAACAAGGTTTACCTGGTCGTTGCCATAGCATCAGACGCATTGAAGACATTAGATGCCAATGATTTATTACAAGATCGTGAACTAACTGCATTCAAACCCCCCAGAGATGTTAATTTTACGGGCATTCCCTCACTGCGCATTGCCCCTGAGATTACCATGGGC
>CAZHLC010000051.1:0-11432 GCA_964532545.1 uncultured Leptospiraceae bacterium
CAGTGCTACGCTCAGCAATAATTGTGGGTTCGGGCTCAGCCTCGTTTGAAATCATTCGAGACCTGGTTGAGAAGCTGCCGGTTATGGTCACCCCAAAATGGCTTAAGACCCGCTGCCAGCCCATCTCAATTCGTAATGTAATAGAATACCTGCTTGGGGTGCTGCACAACCCCAAGGCTCTGAACAAATCATTTGATATTGGTGGGCCTGACATTTTGACATACAAAGAAATGCTGCTACGCTTTGCCGCCATCAGGGGATATAAAAGGTTAATCATCACGGTGCCCGTTCTGACACCAAGGCTTTCATCATACTGGCTGTACTTCGTGACAGCCACCTCGTTTCAACTGGCTCGCCACCTGGTTGAAAGTATGAAAAACGAGGTGATCTGCCGCGAAGACTCAATAAACAAGGTCGTCAAAGCTAATCTGCTGACCTATGATGAAGCCGTTAAAGCAGCCTTCTTTAAAATTGAGCAGAACCTGGTAGTCTCAAGCTGGAAAGACGCTCTAAACACCGAAATACAGAAACGGTTTTCTGATTTTATACATGTACCCACCTTTGGCTGTTTCAAAGACGCCCAGCGCATTCACTTTAAGCGTAACCCCGAAGAAGTGGCCGACAACTTCTTCAGCATCGGGGGCAAACGTGGCTGGTACTATGCTAACACACTATGGAAGATTCGCGGCTTTTTAGACCTGCTGGTAGGCGGGGTTGGCCTGCGGCGGGGCCGCCGCTCGGCGAAAGACCTGCGCGCTGGCGATGCCCTTGATTTCTGGCGGGTGCTCTATGCCGACCGGGCAAAACAGAGATTAATGCTCTATGCCGAAATGAAACTGCCTGGTGAGGCCTGGCTCGAATTCAAGATCGAACATGGCAACACTCTGGTGCAGACGGCCACGTTCAGACCTAAGGGTATTCTGGGCCGTCTTTACTGGTACATTCTGGTGCCGTTTCACAACCTCATCTTCAATACCATGGCCCGGCGCATTACCACCTATGAACCGGTGGCTAATTCTGGGCGGACTACTTCAGGCGCAGCCGCCGTTGGCGGCTCAACATCAGTTTCATAATTCTGCAGCGTAAACGGCGTGGTCAGCTGTACAAAGAAGTGCTCGGGTATGGCGGCATTGTCGATACCCACCTCTTGGCGGGGCCTGACGGCACTTGGCATGTAGAAGCTTCCGAACACCTGATCCCAAATCATAGTGGTGTTGCCGAAATTAGTTTCTGATTCGCCGCGCACCTTCGAGTGATGCCACCAGTGGGCGTCGTTGGTTGCAATGATATAGCTGAGAAAGCCGGGTTTTAGATCAATATTAGAATGCTGTAAGAAACCATTTACACCTTTATAGACACTGAACAGCAGCAGGGCCTCGGGTGAAATTCCCATAAAAAGAATGGGGCCGTTTTCCAAAAGCATCGTGAATACCGCATTGAAAGGGTGGGTGCGGCCAGCCGCCATGAAGTGCATTTTCACTGGGCTGTGATGCAGGGCGTGTATGCGCCAGCCCCAGTTAGTAAGGTGCATGATGCGATGAGCGGTATAGGCCCCCAGATCGGCGATCAAAAGAGTTATTACTAATTGCAGGGCCACCGGCAAATGCGAAGGCCAGAGCGACCAACCCAGAGAAGCTGTCAGCTGGGTGCCAAAATAGGCCAGGCCAGTAAGCACCGTGGTGCGCATCAGCAGGGCCACGCCAAACGACGAAAGCATAGAGTGGGCGAAGTCAAGGCCCATCTGCGAAGCCGGGGGCTTCCATTTTTCAGTATAGGGCATTAGATATTCAATGGCCCAGACCAGCAGACCCGCGCCAACCAGCATCACAGCAGTCACGTAGTAGATGGGGTAGCCCAGTAGAGAATGGCCAGCCCAGGCTAGAATAAGGCTGCCAAATAAAATTAGACCATACAATATTCTTGAAAAAACCGCACGCATATTATGTTATACGCAAATCTAATGACTAATAGATCATTTTACCGGCGATTTTTACCTTTGCGGCAACTCATCTTGATGATTTAGTGGATAAATGTACTTTTTATCACTATTTCCCAAACTAATTGTTCCCATTCTTCTGCTAGCCACGCTCAAAAGCCCATGGCAGGCACCCTCGGTTTCTACGGTACAGACCCGCTCAATTCAGAAATATCAGGGCAAGTGGTATGCCGGGCAGAATAAACTCGATATCACCATCGACTATGACGACCGCTTTGTGATGGAATTTAAAGGCCAGGGGCGCAGCTGGTCGGCCATCTGTTATCTTGAAAAAGTAATGGAATGCTCGGGCTTTGGCAATGATCAAAGCAGGGGCGAATTCAATATCAAACTGCGGGCCCGGGCCAGACGGCGCCGACTCAAAATGGGTTACGCCCTCGGTGGTGAAAATCTGAAAGAACGTAAACGAATCACCTTCAGACGTACCGCAGTTGAAAACAACACCAGCGCAGCAAAACCACCCTTCAAGGGCTGCGCCCGTGGCAGCGAGAAAGTAAAACCCTTTAACCTGGCTTTTGAAAAGCAGGTACTTACCATTGTAAACAAAGAACGCAGTCGCCGCGGCCTCTCTGCTCTCAAATGGGATAACAAGCTCGCCCTGGCAGCCCGCTACCATGCAGCCGATATGGCGGTTGAAAACTACTTCGAACACGACTCTTTTGATCGTAATGGCTCATCGCTGCAGAAGGCCTGCCGCACCTTCACGCGCATTGGGGCCTTTGACAAACGCCCCTCGGCCGAGAATATCGCAGCTGGCAGTCGCACCCCTGAAGGCGTCATGAAACAATGGATGAACAGCCCGGGCCACAAAAGAAACATACTCTCGGCCGGTTCAAGAAGGCTGGGTATTGGCCTTTACCAGCACAGCAACGGAAAATACGGCTATTACTGGGTGCAGAACTTTGGCAGATAGATGCAGAGGCGATTTCAATTATTGTTTATTTTTCTGCTGTTGGCCCAGGCCTGCGGCGATGATGAACCTGGCTCGCTGAAGACTCAGGGCGGTGGCGCGGCTGTGGCCCCAACATCTGGGGCTGCCACTGAAACTATGCGCTCGCCCTCTCAGATTGCCTCAACGGCCGAACGATCAGCTGATTTTGCCGAAACAGAGACAAGCGACCCACTTGTATCTGATTATAGCGGCCACCAAGACGAGACTACCAGCGAATCAAGGGGCTGCTACCCTGGTTTCAGCGGAATTATGGCCAGTGTCATCGCCATACCATATGCCATTGCTGAAATAGTCATAACCATCGCCGCTGTAATCTATTTTCTTTTGTCAGCCGTGGTGGCATTGTTATGCCTGGTCATGTCACTGGTGACCCTGTTCGTACCCGATATTGCGGGCTCTTTTTTCAACGCTGCCATGACCGTCTTCTCTCAAAGCATGACTCTTTTCGATACGATGTTTGCAATTCATGACTGGTATGCCGGCACTTGTTAAAAACACTGTGGTTCTGGTAGTGGGCTTGGCCATGGTAGCCTGCAAATCAAACTCTATACAGCTGAGCCTGGCAAAACAGACAGCGCAGGGCCAGTGCTCGCCCCGCCCCGAATTTGCCTCATATAACATAAAAAACGTGGCCGTGGCTGATTTCGGCGACAGTAAAAAAGAAAACCGGGGCACCTTCAAACCCCACCCCAGCTTTAAATTACCGCCCTTCGAAATCAGACAGCACATAGCTGAAGACGACGGTGAACTATTAGCCAGCATTATAGAGACAAAACTGGTAAAATCATACCGCTACGAGATTATCGAGCGCCGCAACCTGGGCCCCGTGTTAAAAGAAGTTCAACTGCAACAGGCTGGCCTTATCGCTAAAGAGAAAACTTTAGAAAAGCTGAAGGGCATCGATGCTATTTTCAGCGGCGAGCTGCGCCGGGCCTATGCCGAGCTTGATTATAAAACACGGGGTATTAATGCAGCCGAAGGTTTTGTGGCGGTCTACCTGGCATATGTTGATTTTCATATTCGCCTTACAGATGTAAAAACCGGCCGGGTTCTACTGGCCTGTGACATGGCCCGTAACAGCCAGCACTACCTGCCTGATGATGTAACTATCTCGAACAAAAAGCTGCTTAAAGATGCTCATCATTATGACACCGCACTGGGCGGCTCTAACCCGGTTGAAAGAATTCAATATGTGCTTAACAAGGCCGTAGCCGAATCGCTGGCCCAGATCAACCAGAAATAATCGTTATTAAAAAGAGAAAGCCGCGCGCGAAAACGCGCGCGGCAAAATTTAAAGTGAGAAAATTTTATCTTATCTGATTGTACACAGTGCCATTAACGATGAAGGTCTCATTGCCCCAGATACCGTTTGCCGGCGCCGTATGCGCATTAACAATACTTGAGTAGACTTTCTTTTTATAGAGATCGGCTGCCAGCTTCTCGAGAATCAGCAGGTTACCGGCCACTGCAAGTGTTAATGATTTGTCAGAGGCATCGTTAAAAGTTTTTTCGCTATCATCGCTTAAAACTTTATTATTAGAAACCGCCTGTTCTGCTACCCAGCGTAGAATATCACCAGCGCTATACAGGGTTGGGTCGGTGATACCATTAACCTTCAAGTCTTTGATGGCTGGCCCTTCACCACCGGGCTGTGCGTTGTTAAGCGAGTCGCCATCGACCTGGCCGCCGGCGGGCTCTGTGCCTGCAGCAAACTTCTGGGCATAGGTCTTCATATCTGAATTACGAAACTGCTCAACCAGAGCCAAGACCTTGTCTTTGTCTACTTTCCAGTTCTGGCTGACTTTTTCATCAGCGTGTGACTCGAAGCTCAGATGATTGTGGTCGGTTGTCGACCAGGTGTGCTGAGGTACGGTAACGTCACCGATCCAGTGCAGCATATAGCCAAGAAGTTTTAAGTGATATTCACTGATGTTATCAAATTCGCCCTGTGAAGTTACCAGGTTATACCAGTACTGCGAGGCGTTTGAACCGGGGTTGAAGTAAGCGTTTTGAATGTCATTCCAGTTGCCAGCGGGTACCCTCGACTTGCCACCAACTAATTGACCATTGATGGTTGGGTCGGTACCGGCCACCTGAACCTGATAATCTGTGAGCACATTAGGTGCCCCTGCCAGACCCCAGCTTTTGCTCGAGCCTTCTTCGCCCATATAAAAATCTTTGGCAAGGCCAAGCCAGTCTTTACTTACGATCTGAAAAATGTCTTTCACACCGATAACAAGACCCTTGGCTGACTCATACGAGCCAGACTTGATCTCTTGATTATACAATACTGTTTTCAGTATAGTATTCAGGCCGAAGAAGCCATCTTCAGGTGCAAGAGCATAAGAAAAACCGCTATAGCGATCACCGTGCTTGCCTGGGCGGTAGGCTGTTAGAAAATGCCAGTAGCTGGTAAAATTAGCCGAGGCCAGAAATTGAACCTCAACGAAATAGCGGTAACCTATCCACCAGCCGCCGATAACTGTATCTAGATAGTTATCAGGTTCAGCTGCTGCTGGTACTACTGTGGCGTGAACACTGGTACCACTGCGTGTTGCATGGTACGAATAGAAACCATAGATCCACCGTTGTTTTTCATCGCCGGTTTGCAGAATATCAAAGGCCTGGGCGGTAGTCTTAATATGACCAGCTGCCCCGTAAGAGAATACTGCTCCGTTGGCAATAAGCAGCGCAGCTAAAACTGAAACAAGCTTAATGCCCTTTAAGATATTTTTCTTCTTAACTGAAGAAATAGTGTTTTTCAACATTGTTAAACTCCAACTTATATTGTATGCGTGCCTGAAACAGTAGTTACAGGCTGCATCGACCGAAGGGGGGTGAGGTGCTGCTCTGAGAAGACCAGCATGGGCGCTCTGCAACAGAACGAGGCCCGGTTAAACCAGTGCTGTTACGCCCGGTAAATTGAAGGGGGTGCGCGCGTCGACTTTGACCCACGGCAGGCTTTAAGATCTGCCTGTTGCGGCTGGTCAATATTTGTAGAGAACTGTGACCAGGCCCGCAAATTTAACTTTGAATCAACGGTCGCGCCTGTGCTCTGAAAAATGTGCAAAAGTGTGCAATCGACCTCTGCATGTTCGTGGTGGGGCTGCGAGTGCACGTTCGACTCTTCAAGGCCAGCCTCGTGGCTGTGCCCCATGGCCGTAGAAACTGCCGCCACCAGCGATAGAGAAAGGGCAACTGCAATCATTTTGCTCGAAAGATTCTTCACAGCAATACAAATATAATGCAGTGCAGCAGAGTCGGCAACTTTTAATCAGCAAATAGTATTTTTCTTGTTTACTAAATATCCCCCCAAAGACTAAGCAGAAGAATATGAATGTCGAAACTCAGCCGATTCAAATCATAAAACCGGTCAGCAGGCAGGTAGATGAGCTTGCTGACCTTGTAACCATATTTGACCCCGGGGTTCAGGTCTGTTCGTTTTCGCGCAATCTCGATGCAGATATCATTGATTTTCTAGAGCAGAGTTCAACCGCAGGCGCATTTCAGGTTATTGAAAACTGCGGAATTCAATCTGAGCTGCAGCTTGCTCGCCTGCCCAGTGGCCGGGGGCGCGACGTACTGCTTGCAGATTTAACCCTACTGAAAGATATAATGATCGATCTGATGGGCTGCCCTACTGTAGGTTTGCGTATGGCCCAGACAGATCAAGCCATGTGCCCGGGCTGGCATTTTGATAAAACCAGTATTCGGCTTGTTTGTACCTATAAGGGGCCCGGTACCCAGTGGGTAAAAAATCAAGACTTAAATCGCCACTCTCTTCGCAGCCAAAACCACCAAGAACAACCGTTTTATCAGGCCAGCGAGGGTGAAATTGTGCTACTAAAGGGCAGCCTGTGGCAAAACAACGAAGCCTATGGTGCGATACATCGCTCGCCTGCAGTTGATGCTAGCGAGGGTCTGCGAATGGTTGTTACCATCGACCCCCTGTGGAACGATTAACACCCCGCTAGTGCGCCGATTTTAAATTCGCACGCGAATTGTAGACGCACCAGGCAAGACTACTAAGGTTTTTCTGTACATTTTAAAAGTTAAAACTTTGTAGTCATTTGCACTAGTACTCAAAGCGTAAAAGTACCCGTTTCTTGCCTGCTGATTCAGGTGAGCGATGAGCGATACCCTGGTGGCCCGGGGCGAAATTAACACCCTTTAAGAGGGTAACATCAATGGGCTGCAATTCATAGAACCTGTCTAAATCAACAATTTCAATGGGTAAATGCAGATGCTTTTCATGAGAAGTGCTGACATTTGCATTATCTGTAAACTGGGTTGCCTCACCAACATAGGTGACAATCAAACGCAGGGCATAGTAATCAATATGAAATCTGGGGCACATGGTATCGTTTAGAATATCAAAAGAAAATTTGAATCTTTCACTGAAACCACTGAAGTAATCGGCCAGGCTCATCATATCGCCTATTAACTCAGCGCGCAGGCCGGGCTCTATGAAGGTAAGCTCGTTTTCAAACTGTTTTTCTATCTCTGACCTTGTGTTGCCATCGCAGCAATAATCAAATACGCCCTCAATTTTCATTGAGTCGGGCCAGTCGACTAATGCAAGTTTCTGCTCTAGGTCGCTTAGTAAACGGCGGCGATTAAATGTTGCAATATTCTTCTGGGCTTTTTCAATATTAACCAGGTTCTCGAGTATATCTGTCTGGTAAAAGTGATCGGGCATTCGGTTAGGAATGATCTGTTTTATAGCATTGAGTATTTGCATGCTCTATACCTTGTTATTCTGTCATCTGCTCTTCATCGTGCCAGGCTTGAAAAGGGTCTTCGAATGTTTGCCAGAGTTCGGGCCCCTGTAGAAGCTCATCGCCGGTCACAAGGCACCCATCTAGTAATTTACTTATATGATCTTGATCGAGGTCTTTGCCTATAAAAACAAGCTCTTGGCGGCGATCGCCCCAGGGCTCAACATACAGATTCATGATCTCTACTCTTTCTGCTTCGTCAGCTGGCCACTCTTCAGGGGGCGCTGTGGCCCACCAAAGCCCGGCCATGCCGGTTTCGATGCTGCCACCAGCTGCAGATAGAATACCGGCAAACTCATTGCGCGTAGCCAACCAGAAATAGCCCTTGGCCCGGTAGACGTCGGGCCAATCAGATTCGATCATGTTCATTAGTCTCTCGGGGTGAAAGGGCCGGCGCGAGCGGTAAACAAAGCTTGAAATGCCATACTCGTCGGTTTCTGGAGTGTGTTCGCCTCTTAATTCTTTTAACCAACCAGGTGCTTCTTCAGCCTTCGCAAAATCAAACCTGTTGGTGTTTAGAATCTTGTCTAGCGGTACCTGACTTCTTTCTGCCAGAATCAATTCAGCCTGGGGGTTCAAGCGAACTATGATATCTTTCAGTTGGCCCAGCTCTTGTTCGCTCACCAGGTCGATTTTATTTATTACGATAACATCTGAAAATTCAACCTGGTCAATGAGCAGATGAGCAATAGAGCGGTCGTCTTCTTCGCCCAACTCAAGATT
The DNA here is from genome assembly GCA_964532545.1 of uncultured Leptospiraceae bacterium. Classification (GTDB taxonomy): domain Bacteria; phylum Spirochaetota; class Leptospiria; order Turneriellales; family CAZHLC01; genus CAZHLC01. The sequence goes on from CAZHLC010000051.1 coordinate 8,450, forward strand.
GCGGTCTTTCAGATCATCGACCGTCATATAGTCGTTAAGAAAATTGCGGGCATCAACTACGGTGACCATGGTATCAAGTCTTGATACATCACCCAGAGACACGCCGTTCTCATCGGCAAAAGTAAAGGTTTCGGCCACCGGCAGGGGCTCTGAAATACCCGTTGATTCAACTACCAGGTAATCAAAACGGTTTTCTCTGGCCAGGGCACTGACCTCTTCTAACAGATCTTCGCGCAGAGTGCAGCAGATGCAGCCATTTGACATTTCAACCAGCTTTTCTTCAACCCGGTTCAGAGAAACTTCGTTCTTAACCGTGGCAGCATCGACGTTGAGCTCACTCATATCGTTGACGATTACGGCCACCTTGAGGCCCTCTCTATTATGCAGAATGTGATTTAACAGGGTGGTTTTACCAGCACCTAAAAAGCCCGACAGAATGGTGGCGGGCAACTTAGCGTTATCTTTACTTGCCATACCCCGTTTTTGAGCGGACTGACAATTAGTAAATAAGATAATTCTTATCTATACAGAATTGCGATATATTCATATTCCAGCACATTATTTTCTTGTCGCTACATGAAGAATTGTATACATAAGTCGAATGGCCACTCAGGTTGAGACAATACTTGCAGATTTGCAGAAAAACCGGGCCAAGAAGCTCACCCCCCAGAGGCAAGAGATCTTAAAGATTCTAATTGAATCTAAAAAGCCCAAATCAGCGCAAGAAGTCTTTGAAAAAGTCAGAAAAAACCAGCCCAACGTGGCCCGCGACACGGTTTATCGTAACCTGGCTATGCTCACCGAAGAAGGGCTGGTGAGCCAGATTAACCTGCAGAACAAAGCAAAGGCCCGGTTTGAGTTTATAGGCAATGCCAAACACTACCATGCCATCTGCGTTGACTGCGAAAAGATCTTCTGTATCGACGACGTGAAGATTCCTAAAAAAATAAACCCCCCCGCTAAAGACCAGGGGTTTCAAATTGAACGATATGCCTTTGAAATCTACGGGCATTGTAGTGCCTGTAAGAATTGAAATGGCTTTCGATTCTAATTGTTAATAAATTCATTTCTGTATTCAGATGGGCTTTTGCCAACCTTCTTTTTGAACAACCTTGAAAAATAATGGGGATATTCAAAGCCTAGCTTATATGACACTTTTTCAATTGTCAAATCTGATTCTAGAAGCAGGTTTTTTGCCTCATCAATCAGGTATGAATGAATATGTTGCAGGGCCGATTGCCCTGTTTCAGCCTTCAAAGCATCGCTCAGGTAACGCGGTGACATGTTTAGTTCTGCTGCAATGTCATCAATTGATGGCATACCTTGTGCAACAAATTTATCTGTTTCAAAATAATTTCTCAGAATGGTTTGAAATTGAGAGAGAATGTCACTGGCGATTTCTTTTCTGTTAAGAAATTGTCTTTTATAGTAGCGATCTGAATACCTCAGCAGTGTTTCGAGTTGAGACAAAATCAGTTCTTTGCTGTATTCATCTTGATTATTGTAGTATTCTTGTTCAATGTTTTCAATAATAGACTGTATCTGCCGTTCTTCTGCGGGCGATAGGTGTAGTGCTTCATTGGCCGTGTACGAGAAGAAACCATATTTTTTGACTAAGTCTCTTATCTTGTGACCTTTTAGGTAATCATCGTGAATCATAATTAAAGAAGCTTTATCACTGATCACTACGCCATCAATAGTGACCTCTTGCCCAGGGGCCATAAACAGCATCACACCATTTTCACAGTCATATTTCGTTCTGCCGTAGTGAATCACACCCTTGATCACCTTTTTATATGAAATCGAGTAGAAATCTTGCGATATGGCAATTGCCTCATCGGCGCACTCTTGATCTATATCAGAGTTGTCGGGCTCAACGGTTACAATGAAGAATAATGGGTGCTCAGGCTTTGGTAGCTCTAGAAACTTATTTGCTTCTGCAATCGATGTGAAATGATACTTCTTAATATTCATGTAAAGTTTCTATACCATATGTAAAATAAATAATGACGTTCAAAGTTTCCATTAAAACTAAGAGAGGGAATGCGAAGATTCCCTCTTATCATAATGGTCAAATGCTATATTTCTTAAAAAACCTATCTATGCGCTCTATTGCCCGGTCAACATCCTTGTCAATGTCATAAAGGCTTACATGAGTTGCCCCTTCTACTTTAAATATCTCTTTAGGCTCACTTGCCTTATTGTAGAAGTCTACTGTCAAAGGAGCAGTCGTAGACGCATCAGTGCCAATGATGCCCAGATAAGGAGTATATAGGTAAGGTGCCAAGTCGACCGCACTGGTCAATACCTGATACTCATGGAAGTTTGAAGGTGTTCGGTGAGTGTATCGAGCAGTCTTCCCTCTGTTCGTCATATAGTACTCACAACCTTCTCGCGCAATTCCGGGAAGCTTAGCGCAGTCTTTGCCTTCATAACCCAATACATCCATAGTTTCTACTTTACCGGCTTCATATTGCTTTTGTCTTGCTTCATTTGCTGCTTTGAAGGTTGCGGTGGCCGTTTTTTTATCGAGCATCTTGAAAATATAGCCCTTGTTATCCATCATTCCACTGATAGAGGCTATGGCTTTCAACCTCTTGTCTGTGACAGCTACAATGGCCATATAACCACCGCCGGCGCAGCCGCCGATGCCATACAGTTTGCTTTTGTCTACAAAGGGTAAGGCTCTCAAATAACTGATGCCATCTCTGACACCTTCCATTTCATTAAAAGGCTGTTCGAAGTTTCTGATGGCTCCTTCACTTTCTCCATACCCTAGACTATCAAACGATAGATAAACATACCCTTTCATTGCCATTTTTTTGCCATACAAGTCGCCCATTTGTTCTTTGACCTGCATAAGCGGCCCAGTGAAGATGATCGCCGGGTATTTCTTAGAAGCATCAAAACCTTCTGGCAAATGTAAATGGCCGGCCAGGTTTACTGTTTGACTTTTGAAACTGACATCGTTCACACCTGATTT